>DYLV01000083.1 GCA_020721925.1 Leptospira biflexa | reverse complement strand
CCAAATTTTTACTCTGGCACCGATTCTGTAAAAATATTTACTCTGGCACCAAAAGCATGGCACCAAAAGCATGGATCAATATTGTCGCTCTTTCGCCAACATCTGCATTTATGAAAGCTCAGACCACTTTTCCTGACGCTTCATAATACTCTACCTCAAACCTATCTCGTGTGTTGATGCTGGTAGGATTACGGGAGGATTTGCACGGTGCTATCTTGGTTTCAAAAAATTCAGTAGTTTGATGTGAGAAATGCTCATTCCTTCATTTTTTCTGTACCCAAAGCGTTGCGTGTTGGATAAGCTTTATGGCACTTGAATAATTTAGCTTTTCTTTGATGTGGGTGCGATGGTTTTCGATGGTCTTGATGCTTATGCTGAGCTGTTCAGCAAACTGACGGCTACCCAACCCCCTGCCGATGAGTTCAAACACTCCCAGTTCTCTATCGGAAAGGAGGTCGACGGGTGAACGCTCGGCGGGGAGTTCCTCGATGAAATGCGTGAAAATTCTGTTGGCAACCTCCTCACTGACAAAAATTTTTCCGTCGAGAACTTGATGGATTGCTTTGATGACTGTTTCGGTGCATGATGTTTCATCACGAAGCCGCGTGCACCTGTTCGAAGCGCCCTTTATGCGTAAATTCCTTCATCGTGCCTGGAAAGCGTGAGGACGCGCGTCTGGGGATGCAGGCGTTTGATATCATTGATGAGCGCAATGCCGGTTTAATTTTTTTGTGAAATATCAACGAAGAGATAGTTTATAGATGTTCCCTTATATTTTCCCATCCATCACCAACCGTGCGAAATGACGAAATGACCGGTCGTAGGTTCGCTCCGCATCGGCGGGGAAAAAGCAGGCTGGAAGCTGTTTTGATCGACGGTGATATACAATGCACTCACAGCAGACGCCTTTTCTGGCACAGGGCTCGTATGAGCAATTACACATCTTCAGGTTTTTCTCTTTGGCGCATTCCATATGAGATTCCTCTGTTGATTTGTTATATTCCAGTTGTTGCGTTGGTACTATTTTTTCTTTAGCGATTCAAGATATCGCTCATAATTTTTCAACACCCCGTTGCGGTTTCTCTCGGCAACGCGGCGGTTGCCGATGTAAATGCCCCAGGGCTCAAGATCGCGCGTCACCACTGAACCTGCGCCCACCGAACAGCCTTCGCCGATGGTGACCCCGGGGCCAATGACGCAGTTGGCACCGAGTACGCAGAAGCGGCCGATTGATACGGGACGGCGCTGTGGGTTTCTGAATTCTTCGGGAATGGTGATGTTGCCAAAACCCCAGTCTTTAAAATCATCGGTTCCCGCATAGACCTTGGCACCTTGATAGATGCCAACGAAATCGCCCACGTTAATCGATTCCGCACCATTTAGAAACGTGAAACTTGCGATATGAACGTTGTTTCCAATTTGCATAGGCTTTCGCGCGTAGATGAAGGTGTAGCTGTCGATGACGATATCCTTTCCAAAGCTGATATTTTGTATGCCGGAGATTCGGGCAGGCGGAATGATTTCTACTCCGGGAATTCTATGCTTTCTGAAAAACATGATTCCTACCTCCTGAAGCAATAAGGGTTATAATATTATGTGCGTTGGGTTAATTCTGCGCTCATTTCGATACGATTTTAACATGAATTACGAAAAATCACTCAATGAGCAATATTATATAACCACGACATTCCCCACCGCGTATAAGGTTCTTTGCCTCTCATTTTTAATCAATCGGAGTCTTCCTCATATTTTGCCTGCGGATAAAAATGTCGACCGGTTTTCGTTTCGCCCACAAATCCATTGAAGAGAACCTCAAGAATGAGAGGAATCTCATCTCGTAGGGGATAATCCATGCCCTGGCGGAACCATTTGTGCACCACGCCGTCAATGAAGCCGAGGATGCCATAAAACACCGTATAGAAATTGGTGGTTTTGAGTTTTTTCTGCCTATTCAGTGCGATAATCCGTTCCTTGAACATAGGTAACCGCGTGGTGATATAATCATAGAACATACTTGATTCGCCCGCCTGCTGGGAAATGGCTTCGCTTTGAATGAGGCGGTAGACCACCGGGTTTTTTTCGATAAAGCCGATCCATATTTCGATCATCTTCTGAATCTGCACAAGAACATCCTCGTCAGAGGAGAGAACTCTTCCCAGCAGTTCTATCATCTCTTCGTATTTTTCTATCAGAAGCTCGTTAAGCAGATCCTTTTTGCTGGTGAAATAGCGATACACGGAGCCTTTGGCGATTCCGCACTTTGCCGCAATTTCGTCGATGGTGGCGTTGTGATAGCCCTTTTCTGCGAAGACCTGTAGTGCCGCGCTGAAGATTTTCTTTTTCATTTCATCAGGGGCACGTCGCGCTTCCTCCTTCCCTTCGGTGATGTGAGAAACCTGATTGAGAATAGAGCAGAGCCTTTTGCTGGGGATGGTGAGATCAGAAAGCCCAAGCCGTGAGACTTCATCAACCGCTGCGCGGAAAAGTGTGAACGCCGCATTGACAAGGCCTTTTTCCTCCAGATAATTGATGATCGTTGTAAGATAGGACACAAACCAATCACCCGCTTTACGGGAGAAATCGGCTGCGTTGCCATGAATATGTTTCAGCGCATCGTATCCTTCTCTAAGGGAGCGCCGGAATGAATCCTCATTAAACTTTCCACTTGGATAAAAGTATTTTCCCACTTCTGCGTAAATCGGCATTCGATCTCCTTCCTTTCCTTCGAGGGGATTTTCATTCTTTGGATACATCATATCCAACCGCCAATGTCAATATACTCTCAAGCAGGAGTGAAATTGTCAATTACATAATGTTTTCAAGATTTTTTCTTAGCCGATAGGGGTCAGTGGGGCAGGCTGATGATGCCAAGTTGGTGGTGTCAGTTGGTGGTGTCAGAGCAATATTTGATAAGATGCCTCAGGGTGGGTTCAGCTATAGATTCCTGATATCCCGGCTGTGATGGTGGGTGATGGTGTCAGAGCCCTAGGGGGTTAGGTGTCAAAGGACAGGGGTCAGAGCATGGGGAATAAAGGTTCAGAGCACCCTATGAGAGCGCCCTATGGGTTTTTTAAGCGATAGGGTCAGGCTGGTGGTTGTTGATGGTGTCAGAGCAAAATTTATGAGTAAAATATTCGCGCATTGGGGTAAGATAGACCAGGGCAAAAATCCGTAAAAGGTGTCAGAGCAAAAGGCAAGAGCAAAAGGCAAAAAAGGCAATAAGGTCAAAATCAAAAAGGAAAGCAGGCAGTGGTGTCAGAGCCACTGATTAATCAAAAAAAAATTACACTTTTTTGTTGACAATTCCTTTGTGATTTGGTATTTTATAAAAAGATGACTGACCGGTCAGTCCAAAAGAATAAGGGTGGTTGATATGATACGGAAAGAAAGCATCGTTGCCCGATTGCCTTTTATTTCACGCTATGCCGGCGATAATCCCACTGCGGAGCGGGAGATACCTGTGAAAAAGAAAAGAAGATTACGTGATAATCCACTTCTTTTATATCTTTATCAAATATACACCTGGCTGGTATTCTTTCCTTTCCTTGCCATTACCACTACGGTGTTAGGTATCATCGCCACAATTCTCGCAATACTTTTCGGAGGCAGAGTCGCCTCGATAATGGGGGTGATCTGGTCCCGGTTAAATAGCTACATCACCCCGATGTTCGTGGAGGTCATCGGGAAGGAAAAAATTCAGAAAAATCAATCATATGTAATTGTCGCGAATCACCAGAGCCACTACGATATTTTCGTCATTTATGGCTGGATGCCTGTGGATTTCCGCTGGGTGATGAAAATCCAGCTTCTCAAAGTTCCTTTTCTCGGCTACAGCTGCTACAAGATCGGCCATGTGTTTATTGACCGCTCGAATCCTGAGAAAGCGAAAGAAAGCATCAACGCGGCGAAAGATCGCATAAAAGGCGGTACCTCGATAATGTTTTTCCCGGAGGGGACTCGCAGCAATGATGGTACCCTTCGAGAATTTAAAAAAGGCGCGTTTAAGTTCGCGCTCGATATGAATTTACCGATTTTGCCCGTCACCATCGTAGACTCAAGAAATGTGCTTCCCGCCCGTTCCCTCAAGCTCTTCCCTGGCAGGGCGAAGCTTATTGTTCATGATCCTATCGATATTCAAAATTATACGGAAGACAATATGGAATCGCTGATGGCCGTCGCGCGTCAGTGCATCGAAAAAGGTCTTCAGATGTATTCCTGAAAACTGCAACATATAAAGCACGCGTGTTTTGTGACCAGTCGCGCGCGTATGCCTGCAAAAACCATATTCCGGGGGTTGCAATGAGTGATCTTAAAGCAGTAAAGGTTAGATTTCAAAATTGTTCCACTGCCATTAAAAACGGCCGCGTGCATCGCCGATCGAACTATTTCTTTGAATTTTTTATTCGGAGGCTTTTCAGAAAAATTGATTTCGACGGTGCAAGCCTTGCCACACTCAGGGAGCTCGATGAAAAGGGACATCTGGTGTTTGCTTCCTTCCATAGTTCCACAACCTCGCTTCTCATTCTTACCTCGCTTATGCGTCGCTACGGGCTCAAGGTACCGATGCTGGCGATGGGCATCCGTCCGTATCTATATCAGATGCTTTCGAATACCGTCCGTTTGATTTTCCGCTCCCTTCGAAGGCTTTTCCTTGGTAAAAAATTCCGTCCTGTCGCCGATCTTGAGTGTATTCGCGGCGTTTTGAAAGATCAGGAGGGTGTTATCGTGTCCGTGCTTTCTCGAAAGCTCTTTTTGCTTCGCTATTTCGAAAAGAAGCGCGACCCTCTTCAGGATATTATAGAAATTCAGAAAGAGCTCGCGGAGCCGGTGTATCTCGTGCCTCAGCTCATTTTCTGGAATATGAACCCGGAAAAAACTCGCACGTTTTTAGCCTCCCGCGCGACAGGCGACAGGGGGCTTTTCTCGGCGCTTTTTGCCACCTATAAAAGTGTAACGCCGCCCTCGATGCGAATCGCCCCTCCGCTGAACCTGAAGGAATTTTTAGCTGAATATCCTAACGACAGTCCTCGGCTTCAGGCACAAAGAGTTCGACAAAAACTTCTTGAAATTTACAATCTCGAAAAAAGAGGCGCGCTTGGACCGGTTATCAAGACGTACCAGGAGATGATGGAAAGCGTGCTGTATCATCCAAACATTATCAACGCGGTGAAAGAGCTTGCCGCGAAGGAAGGTAAAAGCGAACGCGCCCTTCGCAAAAAAGCGTATAAATACTACAGGGCAATTGCGTCGGATTTTTCCATCGTGGTGGTGAAGTATTTCCAGAAGTTCATGATGTGGGTCTTTTATAAAGTGTTCGACGACATCAAATACAATCCTGAAGATTTTAAAAAGCTTCGTGAAGCCTCGCGGCGAGGTCCGCTTGTCATTGTGCCATGTCACCGCAGTCACATGGATTATCTTATCATCTCAAGCATCTTCTACGAAAATCGCATCATCCCTCCGCATATCCTTGCGGGGGACAATCTCTCTTTTTTCCCGCTTGGCTTGCTTTTCAGAAAGTCCGGGGCATTTTTCATGAAGCGTTCCACGCGGGGTAAACCTCTCTATGTAGCTGTGCTGCGGCAGTACATTAAAGCGCTTGTGCGCGAAGGCTATTCGATCGAGTTTTTTATTGAGGGCGGAAGGACGCGCACGGGCAAGATCATGCATCCGAAGCTCGGCATGCTGAAATACTTAAGCGAGGCGGCCGAGGAGGGCTACGCGGATGATATCATGTTTGTGCCGGTGGGCATCAATTATGATCGCGTGCTTGAAGAAAAATCCTTCCAGAAAGAATTGCGCGGCGGCCAGAAAAAAGGCGAATCGAACAAGGATGTCATTAAAAGCGGAAAGTATCTGCGCGGTGGATATGGCGGCGTATACCTCACCTTCCAGAATCCGCTGAGCTATCGCGCACTCAAAGCGGAAATTGCAGTAACCGACATCGTAGGAAGTATTGCCATGACAATAGCCAGGAGCATCAGCGAGGGGGTGGTAATTACTCCTTTTGCGCTTATATCCGCCGCTATGCTGGTTTCGTCAGCGCGCGGGTTTTCCATATACGACCTGAAAAAAAGAGCCGCGTTTTTTATGGATTATCTCAAATTGTTGAACGTACCTCTTTCCGATGCGCTGTCCGACAGGACTGCTCTCGATGATGCGGTAGACCGTGTCATCGAAACTTTCGAGCGGGATGGCATCATAAGCAGGCTGAAGATGGAGGGAGATGAAAGCGGCTATTTAGATGAATTTTACGCCCTGAACGAAGAGCAGAGAACTCGAATAAATTTTTATAAAAACAATATCATTCATTATCTTCTGCCGCTATCGCTGTATTCGGCAGCATGCATTGCCGCTTCGAATGGAGGAAATTCCGCACCGGTCGAAAGAATTTTTGAGGAATTCAATCGCCTCATAAATTTGTTTTCAAAGGAGTTTGTCTATCCTGCATCACTGGATGATGTACATAGGGCAGCGGAAGACGCATGCGGCTACTTCGTACGAACGGGAGATCTCACGCGCGATAACGGGACAGTATTTTTCCCGGAGTCGGGAAGGGACGCACTTCACGGGTGCGCAAGTCTTCTGCTCGACGTGATGGAGGCATATTATCTGGTGGGTACTACCATTGCCGAACAGAGGAGCCGAAAAATCGAAAAAAGCGATTGTATTGCGCAGGTACGAAAAAACGGCGTACGGCGTTTCCATCTTGGCGAGATCCGTCATTTTGAATCGCTCGCGCTGCCGTATTACCAATCGGCCATTGCGATATATGCAGAGATGGGTTTCATCCGCGAACGGAAAAAAGGTGATGGAGCTTCAGAAATTGTTCTTGAAGCGCGTGATGGGCTTGAATCGTTTCTGGAAGCAATGAAACGCTGGCTGGCAACCGTGGAAGAATGGGCGCGGCTTCGCAGAATGTACTTGGCCGTTCGGGAAGAAGGCGGCAGAGAAGAAACAGCTTCCGGTCCGCTTCATTGATATTGCTGCGAATCTGCGGGTTTTATTTTATTTCACAAAAAAAACAATACATGTGCGCGGCGGCACGCATATTTTTTTCGTGCATGTGGTGCGGGGGAGAATATAAAGTGGAAAAAAAGGTGCAGGGTAATGAAAGGAAAACGTTTTGTGCTGGGCATCGATGCGGGTTCTATTGCGCTTTCGACCGTGTGGCTCGATCTTGATGGTGAGATTGTCGATGCGGAATATGTGTTTCATCGAGGCAAAGTCGCCGAGGAGATACAGAAGGTACTTGAAAAAATTCCTGCGAAAGGTCTCGCGGGTGTTGCAGCGACTGCTTCAACGCCGGATATCATACGTGGCGCATATCGCGTTGACGATAGAATTGCCTACATTGAAGCGGCAAGAAAGAAGCACGGCCGAATCGGATCGATGCTTCTGGTGGGCGGAGAGAAATTTGGCGTTGCCAGCTTTGACGAGAATGGCGCCTATCTAAACTACCGATCCAATAGTTCCTGCGCAGCAGGAACTGGCAGTTTTCTGGACCAGCAGGCGCGAAGACTGGGGCTTGATATCAGCGAGTTTGCAAATCGTGCACTTTCCAGCATGAAAGAACCTCCACGCATCGCGTCCCGATGTGCCGTGTTCGCGAAAACGGATCTCATCCACGCTCAGCAGGTGGGCCATACCGTCGAAGAAATTTGCGATGGGCTATGCATGGGGCTTGCCCGCAATATCCGCGACACGCTTTTTTCGGGCGAATCACCGCGCCTTCCCCTTGTGATGGCTGGCGGGGTTTCGAAAAACCGCGCAGTGGTGAGGCATTTAGAGTCGCTTCTTGGCGTTTCAATCGCTATTGATGTGCATTCGCATCTTTTCGGCGCGTATGGCGCAGCGCTTGAACTTGTCCGTACTGATTCTCTTGATTCTGCTTTTTGCGAACACCCGACTTCCTTTCTTGTTATAGGCGAAAAGGCGCATTCGTATTTTTATCCTCCCCTTACGCTTTCGTCCGATGATTATCCCGATTTCGCTGGAATTAAGAGCTATGAATATGTAACAAAATTCGAAAGAATAACAATACCTGTGGAAGTTGATATCTATGCGCCACTTGTGGGAGAGCATCGCATATATCTCGGCATAGACATAGGATCCACAAGCACCAAAGCGGCGTTGGTGAACACAGATGGGGAAGTGCTTGCGGGATTGTACACCAGGACTTCCGGGAGGCCGGTTGAGGCAGTGCAGAATATACTTGAAGCGCTCGACGATATTGAAAAGCAAGAAGATGCGCAGTTTATTTTTCTTGGCGCTGCAACGACCGGCTCGGGAAGAAAATTCATCGGGAAGGTGATTGGCGCGGACCTTGTGCTCGATGAAATCAGCGCGCATGCGCGCGCGGCCGTCCAGCTCGATCCAGAGGTGGATACAATTATTGAAATTGGAGGGCAGGACTCGAAATTTACCACCCTCAGCGGCGGGCGCGTCACCTTTTCGATTATGAACAATGTATGTGCAGCCGGCACGGGAAGCTTCATTGAGGAGCAAGCCAAAAAGCTGGACGTGCCGCTTGCGCAGTATTCTGCGCGCGCAGAGGGCGCAAGGGCACCACTCTCCAGCGACCGATGCACCGTGTTCATGGAGCGTGACCTGAATTATTATCTCAGCGAAAATTATGCGATTGAGGAAATTCTGGCGTCGGTGCTTCACTCCGTGCGCGATAACTATCTGCTCAAGGTTTCCGGAAAGGCAAAAATCGGCGAGAGAATTTTTTTCCAGGGGGCGACTGCAAAAAACCGCGCCCTTGTGGCGGCGTTTGAACAGAAACTCGGGAAAAAAATCAGAGTATCGAAGTTCTGCCATATCACCGGTGCGTACGGCGCAGCACTTGCGCTTCGCGATGAGGCGGCGGGCAATACTGCATTTCGCGGCATCAGTCTTCACAAGATTGCAATCCCGGTGCGTTCGGAAGTGTGCGAGCTTTGTACCAATCACTGCAAACTTTCAGTTGCGGATGTGGGCCAGGAGACAGTCGCCTTTGGATTTTTATGCGGTCGGGATTATCATACTCAAAAGTTTATTCGAGAAGAAAGCGGAACAGGAAATCTTTTGAAAATGCGCAGAAAGGCGCTAGTTAAATCCAGCAAAAAGGAGGAAAGACTGCCTTTTTCCGTAGGCATTCCCGCTGCGCTTTATGTTGCGGAAGAGCTTGAATTATGGAAGCGTTTTTTTTCTGAGCTCGGCATCCGCGTAGTGACAAGTGAAGATTGCAGAGGCCTCGTTGCCTCAGGCAAGGAGCGTGCGGGGGCCGAATTCTGTGCCCCTGTTGCTGCGCTGCACGGGCATGTGCATTATCTTCTTGAAAAGGCCGATTACGTATTTTTACCCTTCTATTTTGAAACGAAAAGCGAATTGCCCGGCGCGCGACGGCACTATTGCTATTATTCACAATTCGCACCGGCGGTGGTTCTGTGTACGGAAAATCCATCTGTTCGAAGCAGAATTATCCGACCCGAAGTACACGGCCTGTGGGGAAATATTCAGATTAAACTTTCCCTCTACCGTGAACTTTCAAAGATACAGGGATTTACTGCGGGGTTTATGGCGGTATCGTCGGCATTCGATCGTGCACTTGATAAATATGCGTTGTACAGAAAAAACCTGAAAACTCTTTTTGCCAGGAGCTTTCCATCGGGAAGCGATGTTGAGGTCCTTCTTCTGGGGAGGCCCTATGCAGTTCTTTCCCCGGAGATGAACGGCTCAATTCCCGATATTTTTGCGCGGCTTGGTGTGCGCACCTGGTACATGGACATGATTGAAGTGGGTGATTTCGATGAGATCCGCCCGCTCCTTGAGGCGCTCCACTGGAATTACGCGGCGAAGGTGCTTGAAGCGGCACACTTTGCATCGCGGACTGAAAGGCTGTATCCGGTGCTTCTAACATCCTTCAAATGCACTCCCGATTCTTATGTCATTGAGTATTTCAGGGACATGTTCGATGAATGCGGCAAACCGTATCTCATCTTGCAGCTCGATGAACATGATTCAAGTGTCGGCTATGAAACAAGAATTGAAGCGGGGATTCGTTCGTTTCGTAACCACCTGCAAAGCACCCGGAGCGCCGAAAGCGGATATAAGGCGTGTGATGCCGGGATGAGGGCCTTTTCGAAGATGAATTTCCTGAGAGATAAAAATGATCTGGCGGGAAAAACACTCCTTCTTCCGAACTGGGACTCATACACGGGCAAACTCATTGAAGCGAATCTCCGTCATGCGGGTTTCGACGCGAGGCTTCTGGAAGAAACCGATGAAACCATCAGAAAAAGCCTGCGCTTGAATACCGGGCAGTGTCTTCCCCTTTCTGCGGTGGTGCAGGGGGTAATCGATTATATGGAAAAGTACGATCTTTTGAGCGATGAAACCGCTCTGTGGCTTTTTCAATCCACAATTTCTTGCAATATTCGAATGTTCCCCTACTATGTGGAGAAGCTTTTAAGACCACATTTCCCGAACGGCGTGGCCATCTATCTGGGCGATATCACCTTCCTTGATATCTCGCTGAATGTGGCGGTGGATTCGTACTTTGCCTATATGTTTGGGGGATTGCTCCGCAAAGCGCTGTGTAAAATTCGGCCGTACGAAATCCAGAAAGGAAGTGCGGAGAGGGCGGGAGCTCGTGCCCTTCGCATACTTGCGAGGGCATTTGAGACCGGATCGTCGAAAGAAGAGGCTCTCCGAAAAGCAGTGAATCTGCTGAAGTCGGTTCCTGTGGAAAAAACACAGCGGCCCAAGATTGCAATCTTCGGTGACCTTTATGTGCGCGATAACGATGTGATGAATCAGAATCTGGTTACATTCATCGAATCTCTGGGCGGGGAGGTGATCACCACTCCTTACAGCGAATACATGAAGATAATCGCCGATCCCTATATTCGCAAATGGATGCGCGAGGGGCTCTATGGGGGGGCGGCAACGGCAAAAATTTTGCAAAAAACCGTGCCGATTTTCGAAAAGAAGTTTTTTAATATTTTTCATGAGGTTATTCAGGAGCCGCCGCATCTCCCGCTTGAAAACTATGAAGAAATGTTGGCCTCAGTGGGGCTTACGGTGCGTCATACCGGCGAATCGATGGATAATGTTCTTAAGATTTTTTCGATTCTGCGGGTTCATCCCGACGTTGCATTCTTTGTACAGACAAATCCGTCTTACTGCTGCCCTTCTCTGGTGACGGAAGCGATGGCTTCAGAAATTGAGCGCATAACCGGTGTGCCGGTGGTAACAATCGAGTACGACGGCATCGGCGGAATGAAAAACGGGGATATTGTGCCCTATCTCCGTTATCTTCACGCAAAGCAAAAAGCGGCATCCTGCGCAATATGATGCACTTCAATTTGCCGGTGTGCACAACAGAGAGCACATAACCGCCGTACGCCTCATTCCCGCTCTGTCCCGCCAGGAATTTTCATGTGATTTTGATAAAATTCCGCTTTACATTATAATTGAATGGTGTTCAGTACGGTATATAATGAATTTTTACCAGATTAACCGATATTAATAAGAGGAGCTGTTGTTGTAAGGGATGCAGAGTAGTATGATGGAATACATTCAGTCGACGATGTACAGATGAAGAAGCGCATGAAGACGCATGAAAAATAAAGGCGGTGCGGTATGGAGATAATTCAGCTTCATTCATTTTCAATCGGATCTCTCATCGGCGTGGCGTTTTTCGCGTTGATTTCCATATTTTTATTTTCAGAAAAAGAGCGATCGAAGGCAACATTCCATATCGGTTTCGCATATACAATAATGTTATTTTTTAACTTTGCCTATTTCATTTCATCGAGTGTGTATCATCCGATTGCTGCCTACCACCGATGGATAACTGTGCTGTTAATTCTGCTTGCAATTGTTCATTTTTCCGCTTTTTATTTTTATTTCCCCTCAGAACGAAATCCGAGGGGCGTTCGCATATATCTGCGGGTGATGTATACGATTACCATTGCCATTACGCTTGCGTTCATCGCGGCAACGCTCCTCTCAGATAAGGTCTTTCTCTTTCGCGGGCACTATTGGGATTTCGATGCCGAGGTTGCCAGCAAGCGGGTGGGTATTGCCATCATGCTGTATTTACTTGGCCTGGTCGGCGTCAATATCTGGCGTATCATTGTAGCGCAGAAGGGAGAGCGCGGGATGCTTGGCCTCATGCTTGCCGCTGTTTTGGTTGGCACGGTTGTTCCAGCAATAACCAACACTCTCAGCCGCGACGGGGTGTTCAGCAG
>DYLV01000082.1 GCA_020721925.1 Leptospira biflexa | reverse complement strand
AGAACATTCGCTGCTTTGGCATCATTCAGCTTCTTCTTGGCAATATCGGCCTTGCGCCGCTGAAGCGGACGGCATGGAAGATTTCCCGTTCGATGGCGGGACTCGACACGCACGAAAGGATGTCGTAAACGTACCATTAAAAGAGTGAAGTTTTGAGGGGCTGCTCGATCGGGCAGCCCCTTGTGCATGAAAAACGCATGAACTTCATCATTAGCACACTGGTTTGCTCGCGACAAAAAAGAGAGTGCGCATAAATTTTTCTTGATTTTGAGAAAATATGTGAACCTGTTATTGCGCTATGCGGAACATACTTTTAATTGGCATAAACGCGCGATATTCGCACCCCGCTGTGGCGCTGTATTATCTTAAAACATATGTGGCGGATATTCCCTCCAACTGCCGTATCGTAGAATATACTATTCGAAATAATCCCGAAGAAATTGCTGAGTCAATCTGGCGGCAAAAGCCGGATGCGGTCGGCATGTCGGTATATATCTGGAATTCTCATGTTATGAAACGACTGATTGAATTGCTATCAGTAAATAAGGAATTTTTTATCTTTCTCGGTGGCCCTGAGGTGTCCTATAATGCCGAAGAATGGCTGAAAAAATATCCGGCGGTTGATTGCATTATCACAGGGCATGGAGAAGAAGGATTTCGCCGGCTTATGGAAAATTCTTTTATATTAAAAGATAATATAATACAATCGCACAATCCCCCCTTCAAAGAAATTCCTTTCCCATATATGGAAAATGATTTTTCTGGATTTACGAATAAAAATGTGTATTATGAATCAAGCCGGGGGTGTCCCTTCAGCTGTGCGTATTGCGTTTCATCGTGTCGCGATCAAAAGCTCGAGTTCAGGGAGCTTTCGCAGGTGAGTGATGAAATAGAAAAAATCATGCGCCATTCACCAAAGCTGGTGAAATTTATTGATCGAACCTTTAATGCAAATGCTGAAAGAGCCCGCAGGATATGGGAGATGCTCATTGAAAGATATTCAGAGACGAAAACGACCTTCCACTTTGAAGTGCATCCGGCGCTTTTATCGGAAGGGGATTTTGAAGTTTTAAAAAAAACACCGAAAGGATTGTTTCAGTTTGAAATTGGCGTACAGACGACGCATCAACATGTGCGGAGAGAAATTGGGAGAAAAGGGAACTGGGAAAAAGAAAAGTGGGCTGTTGAAAAATTAAAGGCAATGAACAATATCCCCCTGCATGTGGATCTCATCGCAGGACTTCCCGGAGAAAACTTCGATATGTTCGGAAAATCGTTCGATAGGATATATGCGCTTGGCGCGGGGCACCTTCAGCTCGGAATATTAAAAATTTTGCCTGGCACGGCAATTCGACAAAAATCTGAAGAATACCACATGTGCTACGATGAATGCGCGCCCTATGCAATAAACCGGAATCAATGGCTTTCAGAAGAAGAGGTGCGCAGACTAAAAATAATCGCGCGGCTTGTGGATGCGCTGCACAATTCAAAAAAATTTACTGTCACAATGAACGAACTTTCCGCGCGATTTTATTCGCCCTGGGAATTTTATTGCACATTGGCAGAGAATACGCGGGAGGATTTGCGGGATATTTCATGGGAAAGGATGTATCGTGTGTTAATACACTTTTGTGAAAAGTTATTTACGCATGAAATCGCTTTTCTTTGCGATTGTCTTGCCTATGACTGGTTTTCGAATTTCAGAACAAACAGAGTACCTGCATTTCTTAAGAGCGAAAAATATCATGAAATTAAAAAGAAAGCGCTTGAAATAATAAAAACAAATAGTGCTTATATGGTACACAATCATGGCATTAAACAAATAAAGCTATTTGTGCCAGAAACCGAAGAGTTCAAAATCCGCTATCTTGAAGGTTTTAGCGCAGTTGCATTTTTACCGGAGGAGAAAAGGCTGCTGATTGAAAGTGAAAAGTTCTTTTGAAAAATGAGTACCGAAACTTTATGCAGGACAATCAACAAAATATTTCCTTATTTGAAATACAAAATTACAATTGTTTCAAGCGGCGGCTGCGTTGTTTGAATGCATCGTGAGATTGGGGATGTGTTAATGTTCCATTTTTTCTACATTGGGCAAAGGAAGTACGGGGATGCCTTCTTCGGTCAGTTCCTTCATTTCCTCAAATGTTGATTCGCCGTAAATACCGCGTGCTTCTTCGGTGCCGTAGTATATTGCCCGCGCGATTTCGGGGAATTCGCGGCCCACGTTTTCAAAGTTGCTTTCGACGAATGCGCGAAGTTCCTTCACCAATTCAAAAAATGTGCGTGAGGTATTCTCTTTCGCAATTTTCGATACCGGCCGCGCCTGGATGGAGCAACCGGAAAAGAGGCGTTTTACTTTTGTTGAATTGCACAGGGGGCACGCGACAAGATTGTTTTTGATCTGTTCTTCAAAGGAATTGTAATCCTTAAAGATTCCTTCAAACCGGTGTTCTTTATCGCACTCAAGATCGAATGAAATCATGATATACCACTCAATTACCACTCAATGGTTTAATGCGTGTGAAATTCAGTATTCATTACCTGCGATGACGATATAATAGACCTGTTACCTGCCGACTGTCATTTCCGCGCATGCAGGAATCCCCTTTTGGAAAAATAAAGGAGATTCCAGAATTATGCTTCGCTTCGGAAAAAGTGACATGCCGGTTAAGCAATAATTTAACTATACTCAATTGACGTTTCATGTCAAGAGGCTTATGTGAATTTTAATGTAATACTAAAGCGGCTGTACGATGCTTCGTATTTTCCCGCTTTCCACTGATTCCATAAATTCATCGCCAATTTTTTTCGAAAGACCTGCCACCTGTTTCCAGTATGAGATTCTTTCTTCGTCTTTTCCTGAAAATAGCCGAAAATCCGTTCTGTCGGGTATTTTTTTCATTGGTAATTGCGCCACAAATTCACGCGAAGGGGCGACGAGCACAACCTGCGCCATGAAATGAGGTTTCGGCTTTCGCCGCTTTAAACCTTTGTCGAACCAGCCGGGTGTGATATGCTCGAAAAAATGCGGGTAGAGCACAAGCTCGTTTTCATCGACGCGAAACGGCACATCGAGATGATAATCGATGATGCCGCCGTCACGATAGGTGCCGTTCGGTGCACCGTCGATATTGCGTACCCCTCCCATTAGTAAAGGTATTGAGCCCGAGGCCATAAGCGCTTTTCGGAAATTGAGCTCGGTGAGTGATACGTCGATGCGGGGGAACGCATCTTCATCTGAAATAGCAGGAAGGCTTCGTCGGTCATAAAACAGCACCCGATCGAAGAAAAATCGCAATGTGTTTCGCGAAATGGCATTCAGCGCGGCCGCGCATCCCAAATGGGCGGCAAGGGGAAGCTTTATATCGCTTGCGCCGAATGATTTTGAGCGGACTGCGAGTACATTTGGCCTCATGAACGGATGCCGGAGAATATGCCGTATGGCATCATCGCTGACGTACTCGTTCATCAGGCGATAGAATTCCCCGGTGATCTCATGAAAGGTGGGCCGCCGTGAATAGCGCTGGCCTGTATATGCGTGTTCAAATGCATCGACAGCGGCGATCGGATCCTTTTGCGCCAAAGCCGCCATGCGCCAGCTTCCGATGGATGAACCAATGAAAAATAATTCGCGCGTACGTGTTTTGAATAAAAGAGGAAGCGTTCGGTCAATTCCTGCTAACACCAGCCATTTTGGGCCGCCCGAGGCGCCGGCGATGATTTTTATGCGATTGGCGTGCAGGCCTTCATCGCGGATAATGGCAAGCGCCTGTGAGCCTGCTCGTATTGAAAGCGAAGAAAACATGGGTGCATTCCTTTTGTGAATTAAAATTTTACATAGAAGCACTGTGAGGGATGCGCGCGGTGTGAGGCAATCATAATTCAGCAAAGAACATAAAAAAACCCCGGAAGCTCCGGGGTTTTTAGCCAACGCAATCGGAATATCAATATCCTCTGTTTTTCAAGTCGGAGACAATGCTTACAAAATGATCGCCGGGATCGTATCCAGGAGTGGGAAGCGAGAGAATTCCCACTGCTTGCATATGATCGACGCCAGGCCCATACCATGCGCCCTCAATGGTGCCGCGGAAATTGCCCCATTTCGCGGAGTTGACAGACACAAGTCCGTCGTTTGCGCCTTCAAAAGGAAGCATGATAGCCCATGTCGCGGCAAGAAGAGTGGTGGGAAACTTGATCTTATATGCCCAGCTCTGGTAGTACACACCGGGCATATTAGGAGTGTTGGGATTGAACACGTTTATCATGTTCGATCGAATCAGATCATAGCCATTGGCAACGCTGTTGCCGTTGACATCTCCCATGACAAAGCTCATTACGAGATCGATAAGCCCGCCTACAAGCCATTCCATCGAATCGGGAATAATACCCATTATAATATCGGCAATGACGCTGCCTCTGTGTGGACCAGCGATGCTGGTGTGGCTTGCCACACGAGAGGCCATGCCGAGGTTGGAAATTGCATAGCGGGTGTAAAGCGTGCCGTGAGAATGGCCGATGAGATTGATCTTGGCCTTGCCGGTGATGGCTAAAATCTGAAGCACCTGCTGTTTCCACTGAAGGGCTTTATTTGCGGTAGAATCCATCGCATTGACGCTGGTGATGTACACATCGGCGCCATTATCTTCCAGATCACCGGTAACGGCTGCCCAGTAGTCAATGATGCCAAGAATCATCGCCTGAGCGCCCATCCCATGGGAAAGCACTACCGGATAGCGTGTGGCGCATGAATTGCTGCTGCCGCCGGCAAATACCACAGCCGGCATTGCCATGAGAATAAGACACATTATTACTAAAAACTTTTTATTCATACAAAATCCCCCGCGTAATTATTACCGTCCAGTCGGTATGTTATAAATATATAAAGAATAGTGTCAAAGTCTCGCTAAAAAGAATAATTGTTAAAATTGTCCAGGCTGGTAGGGTGGGAGGTGGGTGGATTAGAGGCTCTGACCCCTTTTATAGTCGAATCTTGCTCTAATTATGTACTTTATAAAGTATTTAGTTGATATTGTGCATGAGGGAAAGTAAAGGCTCTGAAAGTAGAGGCTCTGACCCCTTCATCTCTGGTGGACTCATGCTCTGACCCCCTCATATCCTCGATTGTGCCTGTGAGGTGTTATTTGAATGTTTTAAGTTACTGTTCCGTTGTAAGACAATCAGGTGTTATTGTATTTTTTTTCGATATTCCTTCGGGGTCACGCCGATTTTCTTTTTAAACGCGCGGTTGAAAGTGCGCAAATTTTCAAAGCCGGATGTATATGCAATATCGATGATTTTTTCGTCGGTTGACAAAAGAAGTTCGGCCGCTTTTTCGATCCGAAGGTCGATGATGAAATCGTTGAGTTTCTTTCCGGTGTATTCCGCGAAAAGTGCGCTGAAATAATTCGGGCTTAAATCTGCCTGTGCCGCAAGCCCCTCACGCGATATGTCCGACTGGTAATTCTCGCGAATGAATGCAAGAGCTCTTTCGAGTTTTTCGCGGATGTGATTGGAAATTTCCATGCGTCTCGATGGGCATCCGCGAGTAAAATCCGTATTGCAGTACTTTGAATACACCACCAGCGCATGAGCCATGATGTCTTTGAGAATGAATAGATCGTTTTCCTGAAGGAATGGAAGCAGGGAAGAAATGATGGCGCACGCGCCTGACGGATTTTCATTGCTTCCAAGCGGCAGAAAATAAAAATCTTTCCCCGCACCGTAATGCTCTGGTATGCGCTGAAAACATTTTTCGCGGGCGACCTTATTGTCAGATTTTGCGGCAAGATATTCTTCAGCGGCGATTATCATACAGGCTTTGTTTTCATCATCCGCATTGGGATACATGAATATCGGGTTTGGACTTTTCTCATTTATTGAGAAAAGAAATGCCTTTTCGGCTCCGAGATATTCATAGATGGAATTCATCATGGCATTGAGTTTTTCGGCATCAGTGATTCCCGCGGCTAAATTGAGTCCTGCTTCCTTTATTATGCTTTGCCGGATTTGCTGTATCGCAGCGTTCAGTGATGTTCCTTCATCTATTTTGATGCCGAGCAGCCTGCTGCATATCTCCTCGTATCCCTTTGAGCTGATTGCAGAAAAGATATCGCATGCCTGCTCCATGCATTCCCGGGATTTGATATTTTCGCCACGCTGAAGCAAAAAAAGTGCATACTCAAGAAAGCTGAGTGCCGCATCGAAGCGGCCTCCTGATATTTGTGCATGTGCGATTGATTTTTCAAAGAAGCGCTTCGCTTTTCGATTATTCCCGCAAGCAAAAGCAGTAAACGCTTTTGCTCTTAAAGCCTTTGCCTTAAGCGAGGGCCAGTGTCGGGATTTCAGCATTCCTATATTCGCAAATGTTATCGCTTTGCGTAAAAGGTTTTTATTGGTATGCGCAGAGCCCGTCGCTGTTGCAATATATGCTTTTGAATATGCCTCGGCAAGATGTGCGTATAGATGGTTTACATGCTGCGGGCTGAAGTAGCCTGCCTTATTGAGCCTTCGCGCTTCTTCGAGCAAGGGAATCGCATTTGTATAATCGCTGGCTTCGATGAAGAGGCAGCCGCGTTCGATGAGCGCCGCGCAGAGGTTTTGCTGAAGATTCTTTTTGCGGTTGAATTGGATTGCTTCTTCGGCGTATTCTTTCGCTTTTTCAAACTCGCCTTTTTCGCGGAATATGCGTGCGAAATACACGAGCGACATGCCGGTGAAAAAGGAATCGTCCATTCTGAGGGCTATTCGGTGCGATTGTTCATTGTGCGAAAGCGCTTTTTCGTATTCCGAGATGTGAAGGTAGCTTTGCACAAGGCCAATGTGAATGATACCGATATTTTTTATGTCGCCGATTTCCGTAAACGTTCTCATGCTGGCGGGATAGTAATGCGCAATTCCTTTCTGGTATTTGCCTGAAAATTCGCAGATAAGCCCCAAAAATCCGAGGGCGTAGGCTTCTCCCCAACGATCGTTGACCGAGAGGCTTATCTCGAGCGCACGGGAGAGAAGTTTCTCAGAAATTGCAATAAATCCGAGCGCCGCACACACAAGCGCAATGCCAATGATGCTGATGCCTGACTCCTTTGAGCGATTAGGCTTCCCGCGCGCAAGAACATTCATTCGTAATGAGGCAAAGAGAAACTCGGGGCCCATATTGCGAAACATGAATGCTTCTATCAGTGTTTTATAAATCGAAAGTATGCTTTTATATGTTTCAATTTTTTTACTGCTGCCGACGAGTTGTGCCGGCATAATAAACCCAATGAAAAACATCAGGGCTTCCCATCCGCAACGGAGCCAAAGTCGAACTCCGCTTTTTGGAAATTTTTCGCCGAAAAGCCGCAGGCCTTCGACGGCGTCGTCGATGGATTTCTGCCACTCATTTTTTCTGAAATAGGCGGCGGATTCAAGCGCAATGATATCCGCTTTAAGATACGTATCCTCAGTTCTCGAATACACCTGCTGGCAGATTCGTAGTGTTTCATCATAGTTCCCCGTGATGAGATGGATATGCGCAATTTCACGCAGAGCGTCATCGCTTGTTTTGCCATCTCTGGAAGGGGTAAGTTCCACAATTTTTTTAAGAAGCGTTTGTGCTTTGTCGTACACATACAGGGCATTGAAGCTCTCCGATTGCTCCTCGAACGGAACCGACAGGCTTCGGTGATTGCAGGAAGCTTCATGATAATCATGCGTGCCAGAAATTATCGAATCCAGATGCACGCGCAGTGCTTCTGCCGACTGGTATCGCTCGGCGGGTTCTTTTGCAAGCAGGCGTTTGATGACGGCGGTGAATTCTGCAGGGAAGCCGTGTTTTTCGAGAATGCGAAAATCCGGATTTCTGGAAATGATGTTATGAAGTGTCGCGGTGATCCTTGGACCTCTAAATACCGCTTCGCCCGTCATGAGTCTGAAAAGAATTGCACCGAGTGAGAAAAGATCGCTTCTTGGGTCGGGGGAAGCGGATATCATTCCCGTTTCTTCTGGCGAAATATAGTCCAGCCGTGAGGCAAGCAGTTCTTCCGAACTGAAAATTTTTAAATGCGAACTTCCCACGTCAATTATAAGAGGTTTTTCATTGAAAAGAATTATGTGCGAGGGATCGAGCCCCAGATGCGTGATGCCACATGCATGAAGAAACATTAGCGCATCTGCAATATTGTGTGTAAAAAAGAGTAGCTGCGTATATGAAATGCTTCTGGCAATGGAAATTAATTCTGAGAAGAGAGGCCCTTCAAAAAAAGGCATTACCTGATAGCATATATCGAAAAGGGTGCTCACTTCGTATGGGCAGGCACAGTTGGGGTGATGACGGCTTAGGATTTTTTTTGCATCGAGCCTGAACCGAAAGACATCCTCTGCTCTACGGGAAGAAGCATTCTGGTTGTAATACGCGAAGACTGCGTCATTGCCGGTTTCGCGGTCAAAAGCTTTATAGTATTCAGCGAAATCGGTGATGCAAAGCTTTTCGAAAAGCCTGTAGCGATTGTTGATGATTTTCCCTGAGAGAGCCATGATATCTTCAGAATAGCGATCCCATGCCGCTGCGTCAAGAATGAAATGAAGAAAACAAGCTCTCTCATGTGCCATAATGCAATATATGATGATTTCACATAAAAATCTTGACGTACCGCACGGACAAATCAACTCTGCTGGGAAAGAGTGCATGATGATGCCAACAGAAGACATCCAGCGCGCCATCGGACTGGTTTTTATTACCATGAAGGCGCGCCAATTTGAAAAGCGCTTCGCGCACCTGGTGGAACGATGGCGGATGAACTGTGAAGTGGTGCTGGATCACCGCGCGCTGGATATATTTGCAAAAAAAGATTTCCGCAATATCGCGAAATGTATTGCGCGCTGCGGAGTACGGTGCACCATCCATGCCCCGTTTCAGGAGCTTTTTCTTGGTGCTCCCGATATCCTTGTTCGAAAAGCGGCGATTGAGCGTCTGAAATACGCGTTTGACATCGCTTCACTTTTCAAACCGGAATCGATTGTGCTTCATCTCAATTATGAAGAGAAGCGGTTTGGTTTCGTGTATGCGGAATGGTTTAAGAATATCATCCCGAATCTTGCCGTTTTTGCGAAAAAGGCGGAAGCGATGGGGGCGGTGCTTTCGCTTGAAAATGTCTATGAAGAATCTCCGGACACGATGCGCGAGGTTGTTTCAAGACTTTCAGCGAAAAATGTCGGGTGTTGCCTTGATGTGGGCCATGTGAACGCGTTTTCGAATGCGACATTACGGCAATGGTTTGCCAGAACGGGAGAATTCATCCGGCAGTTCCATCTGCACGATAATGATGGCAAAAAGGATGCACACGCGCCGATCGGTGATGGAAATATAGATTTTTCACACGTGGCGCGCTATATTTCATCTGCAAAGCATTCGGTTCTGGTAACGCTTGAGCCGCACACCGAGGAGAATATCTGGAAAACGTTGGAAGGTTTTTGCGCGAAGGGGCTCTTGCGCGCGATGGAGGCGCAAAGAAATTGAAGATGCGAGTACTGATGCAGGAGTGAATTATTATCTTTGAGTGGGCTACTTTTTTATGATACATCGGATAGTATTTATTCTTACCATTCTTTTAATGGCTGCTGCCTCGGTCAGTGCGATGATGGCCCTGCACGGGGCTTCGCCGCGCCGAACTTCCATCGCGAGAACTTTCTTCTACATCGCTGCGGCAAGTTTTTTCTTGTCGGGACTTCTGCGCTACTATCCGTTTGGACTTCGTGATTTCATCATGATTGCACGCAGCATCTGGGGGCATCTGTACCTCCTGGTGCTTTTATTAATGCTGGCGCTTGCTTACATTGAGCAATCGCGCTGGAAAAAACACTGGATTTCGATTGCCGCGGTTGCGCTTCCTTTTATGACAGTGGTATGTGCCCTTTCACTTTCCTATCTCAATTCGCACAGAACAATGGAGGCGGGCATTGCCAACCATCTTCTTCCCTTTCATGTGATATGTGCGGTGACGGGAGAGCTTTTTTTCTTTCTGGCTGCCTCGGGGTCGATTCTGACTTTGTATCTTGAATTCAAACTCAAGAGAAAGTCGCCGCTTGCGAGCGTGATGTCCTTTCCAAGCCTGGAATCGATTGAAATGTTCAATATCTGGGTTTCCAGCATGGCTTTTTTTCTAATGAGCGTTGGAATTGTGCTGGGGATCATTCTGGTGTGGTTCAATTACCGGTCTTTATTTCTTTTCTCTTTTAAAGAAATTGTGATCTATCTGTCCTGGCTCTGCATCGTACTGGTGTACGCAATGCGAAAGAAAGCAAGGATAAAAAGGCGTGCGATTGCCTTGCTCAATATTGCGCTTTTTGTTCTCGTGGCCGCACTTTTCGTTGCATCGAATTTTTTCAGGGAGGCGGGCTTTCACAGCTTTAAGTGAGATGAAACAGTTCGATGAACCCGTTCGTGAGGTGCTGCTCGTCGGTCTTAGCCATAAGACCGCCCCGGTGGAGGTGAGGGAGTGCTATTCGCTGACAGAAAAGGACGCAATTGAATTGATGGCCGCAGCGAGGAATGCGGGAATAGAAGAGATTGTCTATGTGGCGACGTGTAATCGCGTTGAAATATATGCGGCATCCAGGCATCCCGAGCGCGCGGTAAAGGCGCTTATGAAACTTCTATCGGATATTTCTTCCCTGGCAGAAAAGGAAGTCGAATCATTTCTCTACAGAAAATATTCGAGGGAAGCTGTGGTGCATCTTCTGGCGGTTGCTTCGTCGCTTGATTCGATGGTGGTGGGCGAGAATGAAATATTGGGCCAGCTTAAAGCCTCGTACGGCAGTGCGGTTCGCGCAAAAATGACGGGGCCTGTACTGAACCGCCTTTTTCACCAGGCATTTCGCACCGCGAAACGGGTGCGCACCGAGACCGACATCGCGCGCAATCCCCTTTCGGTTGCGTTTATCGCGGTCGAGCTTGCGAAAAAGATATTCGACGATTTATCTGTCCGCAAAGCTCTTCTCATTGGCGCTGGCGAAATGAGTGAGCTTATTCTCCGCTATTTTGTGAAGCAGGGCATGAGGGATATCACAATTGCGAACAGGTCGCTTGCGAATGCCGAGCGCATTGCAGCGGAAATCTTTGCCGAAGCACGGGTTATACCGCTTTCGGAAGCGATTCGGGTGGTTGCAGAAGCGGATATCGTCGTGAGTTCTGCCGCATCGCGGGATTTTGTCTTCACGGAAACCATGACGCGGGAGATTATGAAGTTTCGAAGCGGACATCCGCTTATTGTTATCGATATTGCGGTGCCGCGAAACATCGATCCGCATGTTGCGAAAATATCGGATGTCTTCCTTTATAATATTGATGATTTAAAGTCAATATCCGAGGAAAACAGAAAAAGCAGGGAACGTGCGACGGAGATCGCTATGAAAATGGTGGAAGAGGACGCACGGGAATTTATGGAATGGCATGGCGGGCTAACGGTAGTGCCGGCAATCAGCCTCATTCAGGAAAAGTTCGAAGAAATACGCAAGCGCGAGCTTGCGCGCTACAGAAGGAAGAAGCTTAAGCATCTCGCGTTGGAGGATTATAAAATAGTGGAAGAGCTTACATTACAGATTATGACGAAAACGCTTCACAATCCCATTGCCCACTTGAAGGAAACGGCTCGCGGAATGCAGGGGCATGGAGGGAGAAAGATTGAGGATGCGGTGCGCATGGTAATGGAGATGTTTAAAAATGAAAGCGCAAAAAAATGAACTCAGGCTCATTTTCTGGGAGCTCACGAAAAGATGCAATCTCAAATGTGTACACTGCCGTGCCGAAGCAGATGAGGTTCTGCGCGAAGAGCTTCCCACTGAAACAATACTGAAAACCATTGACAATATCGCCGATTTTGCGTCACCGATAATCGTCCTCACGGGCGGAGAGCCGCTGTATCGAAGCGATATTTTTAAAATTGCACAATACGCGGTATCGAAGAACCTGCGTGTGGCGCTTGCCACCAACGGCACGCTCATTGATCACGAAGTGGCAAAAAAAATTCGCGATGCCGGTATAGCGCGAGTGAGCATTTCCATCGACGGACCCGATGCGCCAACGCACGACAATTTTCGGGGAATTTCGGGATGTTTTGAGGAAGCGCTTCGAGGGGCGCGCGCGCTTTTTGAGCTGGGCGTCGAATTTCAGTTCAATACCACCATCACAAAGAGAAACGTGGAAAAATTTGAACAGGTACTTGCGCTTGCACAACGTATGGGTGCGAAGGCGCTGCACGTGTTCATGCTTGTGCCGGTGGGCTGTGGGGCAGAAATTGCCG
>DYLV01000251.1 GCA_020721925.1 Leptospira biflexa | reverse complement strand
GAATCCAATGAATAACATCATTCGTTTTGGGGTTTCAATTGACGAAAAATTACTCACCAGATTTGATTCAATAATATCACAGAAAGGATATGTAAATCGATCCGAAGCCATACGCGACCTCATCCGCGACATGCTCGTCCAGGAAGACACCGCTGTTCCTGAAGCAGAAGTGATCGGCACACTCACACTCATCTACAGCCATCACGCAAGCGACCTATTGGAAAAACTGAACGACATCCAGCATCTGCATCACGCCAATATCATCTCAACAGTCCACGTACATCTCGACGAGCACAATTGCCTTGAGGTGCTCATTTTGCGGGGTATAAAGCAGACCGTGCAAAAAATCGCCGACAACCTATTATCCGTGAAAAATGTACGACACGGCAAGCTTACCATCACCACTACCGGCAAAAATCTTCCGTAAAAAGCTGAAAGATATTTTTTTTCATCTCAAGTTTAAAGAAAAAGAATCCGATAATCAGAATAGCGCGAACTATGCCCGCACGGAAGCGGGGTGAAAGGAATGCCGCCATCGCTCCTTTCAAGGGAACAGGGATGTTAAAACAAACGCTCTTATCGACAGCACTATTAATTTCAACGTCTTCGTACGCGCTTATGCGCGACGATGTCTCATTGCCTGCGGAAAAGGTGGCAATAGCGCATTCTGAGTCGTCAGCACGCTCCTGTCTCGCGGACAGCGAATTTCCACGATCGATGTCTCTGGATAAATACGATACCGCATCAGGTAATCTATCCCCTTCTTTTCAGGGCATGATTGCGCGCAGACACCGCCTTCCGGCACATAAATCTCTACCGGGTACATCATCGCCTGCCAGCCTCGTTGCCGGAGAAGGAAGGGCGAAATCCAAAACATACCGCGTCCGGAAAGGAGATACCCTCTATTCAATTGCACGAAAGTTCCACATCCCGACTGACGTCATCCGTGCACACAACAAGATATCTTCCTCCTCCGCACTCATCCCCGGACAGCGCCTCAAAATTCCATCTTCAAAAAAAAATAGTGAGGATCGTGCGAAAAAAAAACTCGATGATGAACCCGCAGTAATTCATTCTTCAGTCCGCTTCGTATGGCCGCTGAGAAGCATTCTTTCCGTCCGCGTAGATAACGCACGCGGCGTACGTCCACTCGGCATCATCATCGAAGGCAAATCCGGGTCATCGGTTTTGTGTGCGGCGAAAGGAACAGTCGAAAAAATTGGCACCATGCGCGGCTATGGGCGCTATATCATCATCAAACACACATCGCACTTTTTGACTGTGTACTCGGGCCTTAATGTTATTTACGTGCGAGAAGGCGATATAGTGCGCCGATGCAGGATAATAGGCACTCACGAAGGAAGTCTTCATTTCCAGATCAATAGAGCCGGGCGCCCTATCGACCCTCTTGAACTTCTCCCCGAGCGCGCAGCAAGCTATTCCGCCTTTGCGCGCTGAACAAACACATCTTCAAGCATCGGGCTGATAAGCTCCAATGAATATCTTTCATATTTATAATCTTTTAATATTGGCACCAACTTCTTTTTCAGGGCAAATCCGCGCGGGCAGATGAGGTGCAGTTCATTGCCGAAGACGGCAACTTCTTCAAAGAAATCGAGGCCGCGAAGTCGTTCAAACGCTTCAACAAATTTTTCAATCTTGAGCCGATACACATCATATTCGAAATCCTCTTTCAGGTTTGAAGGCGTATCTATTGCGATTATTTTTCCTCCGATAATGAATGCAACCCGGTCGCAGTTTTCAGCTTCTTCCATATAATGGGTGGTGACAAAAATGGTCCGGCCTCTATTCGAAAGTGCGTGGATAAATT
>DYLV01000081.1 GCA_020721925.1 Leptospira biflexa | reverse complement strand
GCCGCGGCACACGGACTTATCAAAGGCGGTGTACGCATCATCCAGCTTCGGATGAAAAATGCTGCTTCGAAAGAGATAATCGACATAGCGCACACCATTTGCCCTCTGTGCAAGGAAAAGGGAGTGATATTTATCGTAAACGACAGGCCCGACATTGCCAGGTGCGTGAATGCCGACGGCGTGCATGTGGGTCAGGACGACCTGTCGGTTGCTGACGCACGGAGAGTAATGGCTTCAGGGAAGATTGTAGGCAGGTCAACCCATTCGTATGCAGAGGCACAAAAAGCCATGATGGAAAATCCCGACTACATTGCCATCGGGCCGGTATTTGCCACCTCAAGTAAGTATGGCAGTGAGATGAAGGGGATCGGGATTGATGAAGTGCGAAGAGTGCATCGAGCGGTTTCACTCCCGATTGTGGCGATTGGCGGCGTGTCTGCGGAAAACGTCGAGGTACTCACGAAGGAAGGAATTAAATGCGTCGCGGTGATGTCGGCGCTTTTCAAGGGCGATATTGTAAAGAATTGTCGTGAAATTACTTCAAAATTGTCAGAAAATAAATAATCATGCGCAATGACTGCGATGAGAAAATATCCCGCCTGAAAAGTGCTGTCTCGGTACTGCGCACGCAATGGTACGATGTCCGTGCGAAAATGCATGTGAGAAAAGAAAAGGTGCTGTCGTTGAGTAGCGAATTATCAGTAGTTCGGAGAGATCGCGAATATACATTATTGCGAAAGCAAAAAAAACGCCTCTCAAAGGAGATACGCCATCTTGAACAGAAGATCAACAGGGCGATCGCGCGGCGCGATAAAGAAGTCAGCAAAAGAAAATAGCCCGAAGAGGGAAGGTCGTGCCGAAAAAATTTTTCCGGCGTATTGCCTGCCCGATGGTTCGGTAATTGAAGAACTGCGCTATCTTCCGGCGTTTCGCACCGGCAGGTCGGTTGTTCCAGTAGATAGAAGCGAGCTTATTCCTCTTCCTTTTGGAAGTGTCCTGTTTTCTCTGCCGGGGCGTTATCCTGTGTATTTCGATAGCCGCGGCAGAGAAATACTGATGAAAAATCCGAGCCGGTCCGGGCAGGAAATTTCTGCGGCGTCGGCGTTTTTAAGTTCCGGCTATCTTCGCACCTACTTGCCTGCGTATAGAAAATCGGATTCTGCGCCTTCGCTTTCGCTATGGGCATACGCCGGTCTGGTGATTAAAAATGGTGCGTTCTGGGTCCCCGCGATTCGAATTGATGAAGATCCCCGATCGGATGCGAAGCTACATCAAAATGACAGCGAACTTCGACGAAAAATGAATGAGATGAAGCCGCTCTTTGAAAAAAATCGGCTTGTTTCACAGCTTGCGCATTGTGCTACTGAATACCGTTGCCTCTGCGCCAGGAATTTTTTCTTAAGCCGCTACGAGGCGCCTGTGCCCACAACACCCTCATGCAATGCGCGCTGTATCGGTTGTTTATCGAAACAGGAAGGAAGCGGATTCTGCTCATCTCAGGAAAGGATTTCTTTTTGCCCCACTTCGGAGGAAATTTCAGAAGTGATAGTGTATCATTTTGAGAAAGTCGATGCGGCAGTTGCGAGTTTCGGGCAGGGCTGTGAAGGCGAACCGCTTTTGCGTGGAAAAGACCTTGCACGCGCCATTGCGCTGGTTCGTGAAAAAACATCACGCGGGACAATCAACCTGAACACCAATGGCTCAAGGCCCGATGAGGTGAAACGGCTCATCAACGCGGGACTCGATTCGATTCGCATCAGCCTCAATTCGCCTACGGAGGAATATTACACGCGCTATTTCAGGCCTTCTGGATATTCATACCGCGATGTGATTCGATCAATCGAACTTGCCCTTGATGCGGGGATTTTTGTTTCCATTAATCTTTTCTTTTTGCCGGGTTTCACCGATATGGAATCGGAGGTCGATTCGATTTTTTCGTTTCTGGAAAAATTTCCCGTGTCGATGATTCAAACACGCAATCACAACATCGATCCCGACCTGTATCTGGATTCCATCGGCTATCGCGAATCGAAGTCTCTGGGGGTTCGTGCGTTGCTTGCAATGCTTTCTGCGCGATTTCCAAAGATGAAGATAGGATATTATAATCCGCCGAGGGAGAAATTTCAGTGAAGCTTGCAATTACCGGAAAAGGCGGCGTGGGCAAAACGAGCATTGCCGCGGCAACGGCACTTATCCTTGCCGAACGCGGGCATAGGGTTCTGGCAGTTGATGCAGACCCCGACGCGAATCTTGCATCGGCGCTCGGGATTTCCTATTCAGCGCACGCAACCATACGAACGATTGCCCTTGAAAAAAAACTCATTGAGGAGCGAACGGGCGTGGGCGGTGCGGCAGGCATGTTTAAACTGAATCCTGACGTGTCCGATATCGCCGACAAATTTGCATACCATCATCGAGGGGTTGATCTGGTAGTCCTCGGTGCTGTCAGCTCAGGCGGGGGAGGATGTGCCTGCCCGGAAAGCGCACTCCTTCGCACACTTGTGCAGGAAATGGTTCTGAGGAGGAATGAATGTCTGGTGCTCGATATGGAGGCAGGGATTGAGCATCTCGGCAGAGCGACCGCACGGGGTGTGGATGCATTTATTGCAGTGGCGGAGCCCGGCGCGCGTTCCATCGCAACGGTTCGGCGCATCGCGCAGTTGGCGGAGCAGATCGGTATTGAAAAAACATACGTTATCATCAATGGTATCAGAAATGCCGAAGATGCGGACTTTTTAAAAGAAGGACTTGTTGATTTTGAGATTCTTGCGGAAATACCGTATCATGAATCAATACGCGCGAATGATAGAGATGGCCGGGCGGTGATCGATGAGTTGCCTGCTGAAATTCGATCATGTTTTGACGCACTTGTCGAATGCCTTTTGGCAAAATTTTCTTGACCGATAACACCTTCTCTTTACCGTACAAATCTCCGGACGCGCCCGCAGCCTCGTTTTGACCGCACGAGTTCGGTGAGTAACAATACATGTTTGTTGCATTGAAATGCTGCCCGATGAATCATCCGGCAAGGAGACTGATATGAAAGAAAAATTTTTAGCTACAGCCATTGGAAGCTTCCCGCACGCTGACGCAAAAAAAGCGATGGACCTCATCTTTGAAACAATGCCAGAGGCTCCCGTCTGGCCGCAGCTGCCGAAAATCGGGCTTACGGAACAAATGGAGATACAGTACTCGGAGGGCATACCGCGTGCTGTGATTGATACGGAAAAAAAACGCATGTACTTCAATACTTCCGGGGATTATTCGGAAGACCTTGCTGCCTTTTATGAAGCATATATGAACGCGATTGAAGGAAACGGCGACCTTTCGCCATTTGCAGTATCGCAGAAATTTTCACGGGGTATTTACGAGTTCGAATCCCGGCTTTTACAGGGGGGAAAAAAATACCCCTATATAAAAGTTCATACCACCGGGCCGTGTTCATTCTCTCTGACAGTGGTTGATGTTCAGAAGCGCGCAGTGTACTACAACGAAGAATTCCGCGATGTGGTGGTGAAGGCGCTTTCGATGAAGTGTCGCTGGCAAATCAGAAAATTCGCTCCTTTTGCGGAAAAAATTATTTGTTTTATCGACGAACCGATTCTTTCCGCGTTCGGTTCATCGACGTATATTTCCGTGAAACGGGACGATGTGATTGCGCTCATTCGGGAAATGGTGGATGCGATCCATGCCGAAGGAGGGATTGCAGGCGTGCACTGTTGCGGCAATACCGAGTGGCCCATCCTCATTGAAGCGGGAATCGATGTGGTAAATCTGGATGCGTATGTGTTCGGCGACACCATTGCGCTTTATCCGGATGCGGTGACACAATTTATTGCGCGTGGAGGAATAATCGCATGGGGGGTTGTTCCCACTTCGGTGAAGATACGGGAAGAGAACGCCGCCACACTTGAAGCCCGTTTTGATGCAGTGGTGGAAAATCTTTCCCATAAAAGCGGTCTTTCGATGGATACCATTTATACTCATTCGGCCATCACTCCTTCGTGCGGAACCGGTTCCATGGCCGTTGATGATGCCGAGCGGGTGTTTCGCGTTCTGCACGAGCTTTCAACGCGTCTAAAAGCGCGATAGTGATAAAACCATGTCGTATTCAATCGCAATAACCGGCAAAGGCGGCACCGGCAAAACGACAATTGCCGCACTCATTGTGGCGGCGTTAACCCGATCGGGCAGGCGCCCGGTGCTTGCGGTGGATGCAGACCCGAATGCATGCCTGGATGCGGCGCTCGGGGTGAAAGTGCAAAACACCGTAGGGCGTGTGCGCGAAGATGCGCGCATGTTGTCGTCGCAACATCCCGATGTTTCAAAACGAGAGCTACTCGAATTAAAGATTTCTGAAAGTCTGGTAGAAGGGGAGGACTTCGATCTTATTGCCATGGGGCGGCCCGAAGGGCCGGGGGGCTACTGCTATGCAAACAATGTGCTGCGGGAGGTTTTAAAAGAGATTTCTGAAAATTATCCGTATGTGGTAATTGACAACGAAGCGGGGCTGGAAAATCTTTCCCGAAGGATTGTGCGACGGGTGGATGCGCTTTTAGTGGTGGGTGAGCCGTCACGAAACGGAATTGCAACACTGCGCCGGATACAGGCGCTTGCTGAAGAAATGAATATTGAATATGGTAAGCTCATTGTGGTGATAAATCGAATATATGAAATGAAAGATGCCTTTTATAGTTTAATGAAGGAAATTGGTGCAGACGAGATAATTCTTCTGCCCCATGATGATGAAATACGGATATGGAACGAAGAGGGGAGGAGTTTTTTTTCGATTCCCGAAAATAATGCGGTATATCGAAAAATACACGATGCGATCGTAATGCCGATGGCATGAACACAATAATAGGTCGGAAGCATGGAAAAAGAAAAGAAGAGACCTCGGGATCGCGCAGTTGATCTTGCGTCGATTGAGATTATCGAGAAAGCGGAAAAAGACGGCGTTCGTGTGAGTTTTTTCCGTATGGATGATCAGGCAGCCCAGTGCGGATTCGGGAAAAGCGGGGTGTGCTGCCGCATCTGTCACATGGGGCCGTGCCGTATTAGCGCGAAGGCGAAATTTGGCGTGTGTGGAGCCGATGCTGATACCATTGTGGCGCGCAACTTTTTGCGAGAAGTGGCGGCGGGATGCTCCGCACATTCCGATCACGCGCGGCATCTTGTGCTGCTTTTAAAAAAAGTAGCGCAGGGTAAAGCGGGGAATTATTCAATCAAAGATCGCGATGCTCTCCATCGTGTGGCGAAAAAATACGGTGTGGCTGTGGAGCAGAGAACCGATTCGGAGATTGCAGCCGGGCTTGCCGATGTGCTTCTTGCGGAGTTCACCGCTCAGGAAGACCATCTGAAAACGTTAAAGCTTGCACCGGAAAAGCGGCAGAGATTGTGGGAACAACTGGAGGTTGAACCTCTCGGCGTGGATCGGATGATTGTGGAGTCGCTACATCGCACGCATATGGGCGTTGATCACGATTATGCGCATATTTTGATGCATGCATTTCGCGCGTCGCTTGCCGACGGATGGGGCGGTTCTCGAATTGCAAGTCAGGTTTCCGACATCCTCTTCGGTACGCCTGTTCCGGTACGTTCTATGGCAAACCTTGGAGTGCTTGGTGAGCGCACCGTAAACGTGGTGGTGCACGGACACGAGCCAGCGCTTTCCGAAATGTTAGCTGCGGCTTCAAGGGATTCCGAAATTATCGCGGCAGCGAAAAAAGCGGGCGCGGAGGGCGTTACCTTAGCTGGTATTTGCTGTACTGCCAATGAAATCCTCATGCGCCACGGTATTCCTGTTGCGGGGAATTTTCTTCAACAGGAGCTGGCCGTGGTGACGGGTGCGGTGGAGGTGCTCATCATCGATGTCCAGTGCTGTATGCCGGGACTGGCCGAAGTGGCAGCATCGTATCATACTGAAATTATTTCCACCAGCGAAATTGCGCACACCATAGGTGCGATCCCTGTGAAATTCACTTCAGAAGAAGCCTATGATGGAGCGAAACGCATTCTTCTTCGCGCCATAGAAAATTTCACGCGCAGGGATCCTTCGAAAGTGTGCATACCAAAAGAAGCCAAACCACTTGTGGCGGGGTTCAGCGTGGAAGCAATTCGCTATATGCTCGGCGGACGATTCCGCGCATCGTATCGGCCGCTCAACGATGCCATCATGCAGGGAAGGATTCGAGGTGTGGCGGGCATTGTGGGGTGCAATAATCCCAAACAAAAGCTGGACGAATACATCGACACACTCACCGAAGAGCTGCTGAAACAAAATGTGCTTGTGCTTAAAACTGGCTGTGCCGCAATCGCTTCGGCAAAGGCGGGATATCTTACGCCGGAGACCGCCCTGCGGCAGGCGGGGGCGGGTCTTCGTGAAGTCTGTGAGGCGGTTGGCATGCCACCGGTGCTTCATATGGGAAGCTGTGTGGATAATTCGCGTATTCTTGAAGCGGCGACAGAAATTGTGTTCGAAGGAGGCCTGGGCGATGATCTGTCAATGGTGCCTGCAGTGGGGGTGGCGCCGGAGTGGATGAGCGAGAAGGCGATTGCGATTGCAATGTACTTCGTTGCCTCCGGAATTGATGTGATACTCGGCCATCCTTTTTATATTTCTGGCTCGGAAAACGTGATGCGTTTTTTAAGCGAAGAAGCAAAAAACCTTTTCCATGCGTCGTTCTATGTTCACGATAATCCGCTTGATGCCGCGGATATGATTATGACAATCATTGAACGCAAGCGCGACGCGCTCGGCATCAACCAGCGCATGGAGCGGAAGCTTTTTGATATGAAGGACAGGAGGCAGCTTAGTGTCTAAGATCATCAGCAGTGCGGCAATTGACGGCGCGGTGTCGTGGGTTGCGCGCGCGGAAAAGAAACTGGATGAAGCGATTGCCGCGAAAGGCGAGAATTCGATAGTGTCTTTCCCCGATACCGCATATTATCTGCCCATCATCTATTCTTTTACCGGAAAAAAGGTTGAATCGCTTGCCGAGTGCCGGGATGTACTGCGGGAAGCCAAGGAACTACTTCCTCCGCGTCCATCCGATGAGGTGTGGTTGCCGTATCTGGGAAATGCGCTTGATGCGGGAGTGGCGGCGCTTTTCGCCTGTGAAATAATCGAAGTGTGTAAATATCTCATCGGACAGGATCCCATCGAAGGAATATGGCTCGGCGCCGCCAACGATATCATAATGCGCGAGCGGGGAGTGGAATTTGTGGACGGAACGGCACCGGGATTTGCAGCGATTACCGGTGCAGCGCCGACGAATGAAATTGCAGTAAAAATTGCACGAGAATTGCAGGAAAAAAATCTCTATGTATTTATGGCCGGCTCCACAAAGGGAAGACAATTTGCAGAACAGCTTGCGGAAGAGGGCGTACAGCTCGGGTGGGAAACGCGTTTGGTTCCCTATGGCAGGGATGTGTCTGCGTTGGTGTATGCGCTTGGTTTTGCAAACCGCGCAGCGCTTTCATTCGGCGGAGTGAAGCCGGGAGATTTCGCGGGCAACTTGCGGTATAATAAAAACCGCATCATGGCGTTTGTGCTGGCCTTCGGTGAGGTCGATGCCGATAAATATGCTCTGGCCGCCGGCGCAATCAATTATGGATTCCCGGTGATTGCTGATACGGCCATCCCGCAGATTCTTCCCACTGGCGTGTGCACCTACGAACATGTGGTGTCATCGGTTCCTTACGAAAAGATGGTGGAGCGCGCGCTTGAGGTGCGCGGCTGCAAAGTGAAAATAGCAAAAGTCCCCATTCCCGTTCCCTACGGGCCGGCGTTTGAAGGCGAGCGGATAAGAAAACAGGACACGCACGTGGAGTTTGGCGGGAACATCACCACTGCCTTTGAATTCGTCACGATGGTGGGAATGGACGAAATCGAAGACGGACAAATTGAAATAATTGGGAAAGATATAGACCAAATAGAAGCTGGAAGTGCACTGCCGCTCGGAATCTGGGTTGAGGTGGCAGGAAGAAAAATGCAGCCGGATTTTGAATCGATACTTGAACGGCAAATACATCATCTCATAAACGGTGCGGAAGGCATCTGGCACATGGGCCAGCGCGATATTGTTTGGACACGCGTTTCAAAAAGTGGTTTCGCGAAAGGCCTGCGATTGCGCCACTATGGCGAAATCCTGCATGCACAGTTCCTCTCACACTATCCTGCAATTGTTGATAAAGTGAAAGTCACGCTCATCACCGATGCGGAAGAAGCAGAACGGCGCGTGGAGATTGCACGGAGGGTATATCGGGAGCGCAACCAGCGCCTTGCGTCGATGACCGATGAGTCGGTTGACACTTTTTATTCCTGTCTGCTCTGCCAGAGTTTTGCGCCGAACCACGTGTGTGTCATCACGCCGGAGCGGCTTGGTTTGTGCGGTGCATACAACTGGCTCGACGGCAAAGCAGCGTATGAGATTGACGAAACTGGCCCGAATCAGCCGGTGAAGAAAGGTGCGGTTGTCGATCCTGTGCGCGGAATTTTTACCGGTGTCGATGAGTATGTATACTCCAACTCCCATAAAAAGGTCGAAAGCTTCAGCATGTATTCAATCATGCACAATCCTATGACCAGCTGCGGATGCTTTGAGGTGATTCTGGCTTACGTGCCAGAGTGCAACGGCGTGATGGCCGTAAATCGCGAGTACACAGGCGATACACCTGTGGGTATGACGTTCTCCACTCTTGCTGGAAATGTTGGTGGGGGAATGCAGACGCCGGGTTTTATGGGCTGCGGCAAGGTGTATCTTACGTCAAAGAAGTTCATCCTGGCAGAGGGAGGTCATAAGAGGCTGGTGTGGATGACCAGAGATCTCAAGCAGATGGTGGGCGAAGACATGAAAAATCTCTTCGCTGCAATTGGCCTTGATGGCCATTTTGAAAAAATCGCCGATGAAACTGTTTCAACAAACCCGGGGGAAATACGAAAATTCATGGAAGAGAATGGTCATCCTGCACTTGCAATGGACGATATGACGGGGTATGCGGAAATGGAAAGTGTGCCGCAGGGGACAATTGTTTATGAAAAAGAAGAAGCGGGAGAGATGAAATATGCACAAAAGCTGAATGCTGAAACGGCGGAATCTCCCTTGCTCAAAGCGAGTGCGATGGTGCAATCTGTGGATATGGAGGCGTTGAAACGGGAACTTTTCGCAGAGCTTCGTGATGAAATGAAAAAAGCGATCACGAAGGAAGTGGTTTCTGAGATTATTGGCGTTTTAGAGGAGAAATTTTTGGGCGCGAAGCGGCCAGCTTCACGGGATGATCTTTGCGCGGAAGAAATAAAAGAACACGAGCCCGTGGGCGCAGCCGGGATGCCTCATCCAAAAACAGTGGAAAAAATTAACGCAATCCGATCTTTCACGCTTCCAAAAGAATCATTCAGCGGGGAGGTGCACCGTGTGAAAATTGGTGCCACCAGGGCAGAGGGCGGCACACGAAAGAACACATATCAGATAGGCGGTGCAAATACTATGCCCTTCCATCACTGGGAAGGGATTATGCCGAATCGCCCACTTGTGGCGATGGAAGTGTTCGACCGTGTGAACGATAAATACCCGCAGGTATTGAAAGATCTCTGGGGAGCGCTTTTGAACGACCCTGTGGCAATGGCGAAAGCATGCGTGGAAAAATTCGGGGTCGATTTAGTGAGTGTGCGACTGGATGGCACGCATCCCGAACGGGGAAATTTTTCTCCCGACGATTCTCTCAAGCTGGTGAAGTCAATTCTTGAAGCCGTAGATGTGCCGCTTATCGTCACGGGGCACAATCATTATGAAAAAATGAATGCGGTGATGAAGGAAATTGCCGCCGGGTGCGCGGGTGAAAATCTACTTATAAACTGGGCTGAACAGGACAATTATCGGGCTATTGCCGGAGCCGCAATTGCATACGGGCATACCGTGGTGGCGCAAAGCCCCATTGACGTGAATATCTCCAAACAGCTTAATATTTTGCTCACTGGAATGGATGTTCCAATTGATCGTATCGTCGTTGATCCGCTTACTGGTGCGATGGGATACGGCATCGAGTACACATATTCCGTAATGGAACGCATCCGCCTTACCGGTCTCGGCGGCGATACCATGCTTCTTTCTCCCATGATTGTTTCTCCGGGACAGGAATGCGCACGTATTAAAGAGCTTCGTGCCGAAGAAAGCGAATTTCCTTCGTGGGGAGATGTAAAAAAACGCGCGGCAGTGTGGGAGCTTTCCACTGCGACGGCATTGCTGTATGCGGGAGCCGATATTCTCATCATGTATCATCCGGATGCAGCAATGGCTTTGAAAAGGACGATTATTCAGCTGATGGAGCGTTGAAGCGCTCCTATGCGGGCAGATTTGTGTATAGATTTGGTGGCAGTGTTATGCGGCATGATGTTGTGATTGACTTTTTTTAAGGAGTGTGTAGTACGGCATAATGTTTCGCGCATATACAATACAAAATGGGGCAATAGTCCCTGTTAATGAAGAGTCGGCGCCTGTGCTGGTGTACATAAATCCGACAATTGAAGAGAAAGATTTTCTGGTTGGCAATTACAATATTGATTCACACACCCTGCAGTCCGCTCTCGATCCGGATGAGCTGTCGCGTTTGGAGTTTGAGCCTGATCATGCTGCGATTATTCTCAAACGCCCTCAGAATTATTCCGCGGCCGATGAATTTCTCTTTAAGGTTTCATCTATAGGAATTTTCTGGTATCGGGAACGAGTCATCATTTTACTTCTGGAGGATGTGCAGCTTTTCGATGGAAAGATATTTCTGAAAGTGAATTCAATAGGCGATCTTGTGCTGAAAGTACTCCTGCGAATCATCTATCATTACATCGACCATCTCAAGGTCATAAATATGATCTCTGATTCGCTTGAACAGAAAATCAACACTTCAATGCGCAATAAATATCTTATAAATCTTTTCACGCTCGAGAAAAGTCTGGTGTATTATCTCAACGCTATCAACGCGAACTCGACCGTCATAGAGCGTATTAAGAATAACCGCGCGCGCCTTTGCCTTGAAAATGAACAGGTTGAAATGCTGGACGACATCATTATCGAAAATACGCAGTGTCAGAAGCAGGCGGAAATCTATTCAAACATTCTTGCCGGCCTTATGGATGCGCGCGTCTCAATCGTAAGCAATAATCTCAACATCCTCATGAAGACACTTAACCTGATCACCATCGGAATCATGGTCCCTACTTTTGTGGTAAGCGCGTTTTCTATGAATGTCGCAATTCCCATTCAGCATCACCCGTTTGCATTCTGGATAATCATGGGGCTTGCGCTTATTTCGGTGTTAATATTCATGTTCTTCTGGCGCCTGAAGAAATGGTAAGTTTGGTATAAAAAAATAACCCATGCACATTGTAAGAAACCCTCTAAAAACTATCGCAATGAGTGGTTCTCCTGTGGGCAAAAATATAAGCAAACACGACTTTCTTTTATATTATTGAAAATGAAATACGCGATTGCCGAAGGGAGCGCCTTAATGCAATTGCTGCCCTTATTTTGCTTACCATGCTTCCAAAGCCCACCATGATTGATGCAAAAAGCAGAAGGCACATCTGACGGGAGAGAATGAAAAGCATCTGCCTGCGCGCTCGGTCATGCTGCGTACTTCGGAAACTTAGGGTTACATACGTGAACTGCATGAAGCTCTTCGCGCATTTGAAAACCGCCCGGGCTGATGGATCGTTCACAGTAGAAACGAAGCTCATCGCGAAACAGAACCTTGTGATATTCGATGACTTCGGACTCAAACAGCTCGATAGCGACAGCAGGCTTTTCCTTGTGGAACTTATAGAAAACCGCAGTGGCGTAAAATCCACAACGATATCATCGGTGGTGCCAGTATTAAAGTGGTTCGATGTCATCGGAGATACCACGGTTGCTGATGCCATCTGTGACCGTGTGGTTCATATCGCTCATAAAATGCAGCTCATGGGGCAGTATATGCGAAAACAGCAAAAAAAATTCTGCACAAAACCCGCCACCTTGTGGTTCGCTAAAAATGCGCGTGAATCAGCTCTTAATGTGGCAGGTATTTCACGGAATGGGTGGCAGGTTACGCCGGAATGTCTAAAAAAATTATTCAGAATACATCACTTCGGCCGGTGCTGCAATGTAGAGTGGGGTTTTTACGGGAACGCCATTCTATTATACACTCAAAGGGAACATCATGTAAAATAATTTTGAGAAGTTCACTTAAAAAAATAAATGTTTTCAAAAAAATTTTTTATCTGCAGCCCATTTTTATCGTCTTATATATGAGGGAATATTT
>DYLV01000080.1 GCA_020721925.1 Leptospira biflexa | reverse complement strand
TTAATGATTTTGAGCGAATCATGTTCCTGGTTTTCCTTGATCGCATCATGAATATGGGATACGATCACTTCTTTCAGTTTTGTTGATTCGTTTGTATGGATATTTTCTTCTCCAAAAAGTCCCATCGTTCTACAAAGATAGGAATACTGAGAAAGAGCGTGTGCAATAATAATTAAATCTAAATAATGGAAGCGTGGGACAAAATACGCGGAAATGGAATTATTATGGATAAGGTTTTTAAAAGATTTATTTTTCTGAATATACCTGAGCACAGAACCGGCAATAGATTTCACTTTCTCCATTTGTCTGGAGAGGTGTGCGGTATCACGCGATATGGTGAAATACTCCGCAAAAGATGAAATGCAGTAGCAATACTTTATTGTTTCATAGAAGGTTGGCTCTTTTGAAGGAGATGTCACCTGTAGCCAGGTATCTGCGATGTTTTGCGCTTCATCTTCAAAACCCATGCGCAATAATGCCATCACAAGAATATTTGCTCTCGGCCATACTTCAACAGCAGTAGAAGCAGCATCATTTTTTATTTCATAAATTGTTTTGCTGAGAGATTCAAGGGCTTTTTGCTTGCTGATGTTAAACCATTTGCCAAATAGTTTATCTGGAACAGAAATTTGTATTCCTCGATTTTTCATGTGGTCAATGTAGACGCGAAAATCTTTCTTTATATTATCATAATTCAAATTTAAAGGTTCAACAGTTTTGCTTTCGGATAAGCTGAAACGCAGATTTAGTTCAAATTCTGATTTTTTTAAAGGATATATAAAAGCCATCGATGCCATTCCACTTGCGCAATGTATTTTTTCTCCGGCATTTGAAAAATCAATATCCCCCATCTGAGAATTTCCGATAAAAATTTCTTTCGGCGGAATGCTTATGTGAACGGCTTCCGATTTATTTATTCGAAAAATTTTAACCGAACTTTTATATTCGATTGAGTTGACCCCGCCGATTGAGTGAATAGTGTAGGGACGTATTGCCACAACAATTGATAGTTGCTTTGAGCGTGAGAATGCTTCGCAGCGAATGTTCACTACTGCCTCGTCAATGGTTGTACGAGTGCCGAAAATCTCTGATTGAACTGTGAAAAACTGATGTTTCCATACGGTACTGATGATACCCGACGATTCATCCCTTTTTTGGATTACGGTATCGGGCATAGTGTGAGGCCTGTAAAGTTCATCGTGGGATACCACCCATGTTTCAATCGACCAGGATGATCTTGATGAGCATATCATGCCGACGGGATCAATTTGCAAATAACAAGGAGAAAGAAAATTTGAAAATTGAAGATAGTCTGTTTGAAAATTGTTTTGAAGGGAAAGGGGAGTGATGGGAGTAAAATTTCTATTAAATTCACAGATGGCAGAGTTGAGCCATAATGGCCAGCGATAATTGATGTGAGATTGAAAGAGGAAATAATTCCTGATAGATTGATTCAACCCTGAAGCATGGAACTCGAGTTTATCTCTATCGAACAGGCGATCATCGCGTTCGACAGAAAAAAGTTCGAATTTTTTATGTGTAGATGCTTTTTTTATTTTTCTGAACTTCAAGATTTCATATCACGAAGCTAAAACGATTTGAGCGCTTCCTCTTCCGCTTCATAGATGTCGAACATGTCCATCAGTTCAACAACTTCAAAAATTTTTTTCACGGCACTGTTCATGTTGCAGAGGTAAAGCTTGCGTTTGGACTCTTTCAGAATTCTCATTGTTGAAACAAAAATTCGCAGCCCCGAGCTGCTCATATATTCAACATCACTGAGGTTCAATAAAAGGTGGCATGTGGGTTCGTTATTGATGATCTTGTTGATCTCTTTTTCAACATCAGCGGAAAGATGCACATCAAGCCGCCCGGTAAGATAGACAACGATGACATTATTGACTTTCTTAGTTTTCAACTCCATTAACTTCCTCCAGGGAAAAAAGTAAATATTATGAGAAAATTGATTAAACCGCGATTACCGTATACCTCATTTGCAACATATGCAGATAAGCCAAATAAATCAATCAAAAATTTTAATCATTGTTCGATTTTTGCATTTCCCTTTGTGAGCAAGAGGGCAATAACTGCACAGAGTCCTATAAGTGAAAATAAAGTTGCATACACTATGAGAACAGGCAATGGATTTATCAATAAACTTTTAATGAGCAAAAAAGATGCAAGGAAAGGGAATACGACATTGGTGAAATAGATAAGCCCCCGATATTTTTTAGGGTCGAACAGCGGCAGTATCATTGCAATTCCAATGGTAAGAAGCAATCCGGCAAAGGTTCGGGCAAGGGTGATTGAGGTAAACATGAACGCATCTTTGGGGATTTCCATGAACCAGTCTTCGTTAATTTCCAGAAAAAAAACTTTGCCGAAAAAATGCGGAGACACGGCAAACAACGCTCCAGTAAAAATATATACGATCCCGCTGAGAAGAACTACCATTTGTAGAAAATTTGTTTTACGTGAGCGCATCGATATTTATCCTTCAGATTATAAATTTAGGCAAATTTCATATAAAACGATTTTCTTTCAAGAACTTATTTGTCTGTTGATGAACCGATTCGGAAATTTTTTCAAGAGAATCAAGCCCCTTGATGTCAATTTCAAAATGGTTTTCTCCTGTGTGCGAAGGAGAGATATTGGAAATTGCATTCGATGCATTTCTGTGATATGCACGATACCAGGGAAGAATTCTACTGATTCCCCTAAAATCATTGCTCCCGCGGATGGTTATGCGGTAGATTTTTTCTATGTCCATTCTAAGCATATTTTCTGTATCGCATTCAATGCGGGAAAACAAGTTGTGATATTGATTTCCGGCAATTTTGATCGGTGGGAAAAGGGGAACATCGGCAAGCGCAAGGATAATCATATCGGATAATTTTCCTGTGCTAAAAATCTTTTTTGAGTTCTCGTCCTGTACATAAAAAAATAATGCTCTTTCTTTCATATATTCAAGCCGTACGGTAGAACATAACGATCGTGCATACTTTTCTAATTTTGTCCCGCGAAAAAGCGTTTCTCGAGGGAATTGAACTTCTATAATTTGCGGTAAAACTTTTTCGATGAAATCACCCATTCTTTGACGGTATAATTCCGCCTCATCAAACAATGAGTGCAATATCACGGGTATGGCTCCGAAAGCCGATGCGGCAAAAACATGAGAAGTGTTCTGTTGCTTCAATTGGGCTAAAAACCATGTGTAATGAAGCGCATCCGGACCTGTGCTACCCATCACGAACGCAGTTCTTGGCTTGATGATAAATTCGATAATATTTTCAGGGGCTGACCCGGCCAGGGTACAAAAGCGATCTTCCGAACCGGTGGATGCAGCAATACCCCATTGCAATGTCCCCGGGAGATGAATATTCTTTGAATAAAACTCATTCGTTACATAATACACCTGCTGCCCGTCCGAGAGAGTAACATCGAAGATGTTTCCAAGTTCTTCCTGTTCATCCTTATTGGAAACGACACCGATGATAAAATCGGATTGTTCGAAAACAACATTTCTTAATTCCAAATCGAAATTTGAAATATCAAGGACTATATGGTTATACGTTTTTGAAAGGACAAGCAAAAGCGGCGAAAGGATTGAAGGATCCGCCTTGACTTTTGAGCCGTGTACAATATTCAGCATATCGCAATTATCCGCTCCTTTTTCAATTCGCGAATTGATTATCGATGTGCTTTCAGTGAAATCAGCTTCTTTTTGCGACAACGGTGCGGTTATTTTTTTCCCGGCGATATCGAACATTGATGTTCCGGTATAGGAAAGATCGAGCGCGATGGTGTTTCCATGTTTGGAAAGTGCAGCAGCCAGCGATAGCGCGATGGTTGATTTTCCGGAATGTTCATTAAGGCTGAATACTGATATTATTTTTGTCTTATTTTTGAAAAGATGTTTGCCGGAGTCCATCAGCTCAATTCCGAGAGATTCCATGCATCTGATATAGCCACGAAGCAAACGGTAGTTAACTAAAAAATGCGAATATAATTCATCGCAGTTGAGATGAGCAATGGCAGCATCCGAGACAGCGCGAACAGTGCCCCGGTTTTTAACTTCAGCAAAAGGATAATCGCCGAAAAAAGAACCGGAAGTGAGATAAATACAATCCTTCTTTCCCATTACCTCGAGTTGAAAAATTCCCTCAAGAATTATATTGATCGAATTTGTTTTTTTTAAATCGAAAGTCTGATTTTTTTTTACATGCGATATGCGCAGGCGGGAAGCTATATTTTGCAGTTCACCTGATGTGCAGTGCCGGAAAAAAGGGATTTGCTTAATAATTGGTATGTAATCATTCATCAGCAGAGAAATTCAAGCGCCGATATTTTTCAATAATTTAATAAGGTCGGTTTTCCCGAGCAATTCTATCGGCCGCGTATTTGAATAATCAATTGCGTTCTGACTGTACTCGCCGGTGGAAATAATAACCGCGCGGGTTGCGTTTTTTGGCTTCATCGATTCATGAATGGATCGAAGCAATTTATCGGTAATTGAGTCCATCGTCCTTACCACACGGACAATTCTGTTGGTTTTTCTCGTGTTTCGCCATTTTCCTTCGGTTTCGGTGGCAAGTATTTCAATATCGGTATCGTTGATGATATTAACATCGAGTATGGTGAGGCCCATCGATTCGACGATTTTTCTGGCAATATGCTCAAATTGAGAAAGGCCGGCGATCATAAAATCTTTAATCCTGTCATCCTGACGAAATTCGGCGTACGACTTCAGTTTTTCCTGTACATCCCGAAAATTTTTATTGACCTCGTAGATTTTTTCCCAATTAGCGATGGCTGAGTGGAGATCGCGCATTTTTTCCTGCGCATCAGCCAGAAAATATCTGAGATTCAATTCCGTATCACTGCCGCGCTTGGCAAATTTGAGACCTCTTTCGAATTCGACGATTGCCTTGGGTATTACTTCCTTTTCAAGATAACAGGTTCCCTTTGCGAGAAAACATTTTAATTTTATGTCATCATCTTTCTGGGCGATTTCAAATTCTTTTATGGCCCATTCATAATCTCCAAGCTGGCGCAGTACGAGTCCCAAAAAATAGTGGGAGCGATAATGCGTCTGATCTATTTTTAATGCATCAAGAAACATCTGCTTCGCATCCTGAAAGAGGCCCATGCGGTAATAAATCTGGCCGAGATAGTAATTGGAAAGCGCATGCTCTTTGTTGAGCGACAATGCCTTTTTAAAAAAAGGAGACGCTTTCTCGTGCTGGTCGGCATTGAAATATATCATACCGAGTTCGTAATACGGTTGAAAATTTGATGGATCGATTTTAGTAAGTATTAGAAACTCTTTTCGGGCTTCATCAACGGATTTTCTTTCAAGATAAATTCTGGCAAGCTTTGTCCTGATAGTTACCTCGTTCACGTTTTCATCAAATTTGGCCAGCTTCAAGACCTGTCGGTATTCAAGAATCGCGTACTGAATATTGTTTTCTTTTAGATATGCCTCCGCAAGAAGATAGTGCGCATAGGAATTTCGGTCGTCTTTTTCAATTATTTCAAGCAGTTTTTTGATGGCAAGTTTTGTTTGACCCGCATCGATAAGCTTAGCGATTTCTTCGATCTTTCTTGGGAACACATATACAGAAAGCACATAAAGAATCACAATGGTGAGTACTATCAGAATTACAAAGAGAAATAAATATGTTATCCACATATCAATTTGTTTTTTAATATCTAAGTTTTATTATCAATTCGTACAGGTATCTTATCGGCAAAAACCATGTTTCTCATTGTCGTATTTACAGTTGTCTCATAGACATTATTGCACTTTTTTTTCTTTTAGCTTTTTGTTTTGCTCTTCCAGCTCCTTGATTCGCGCAAGGGCGTTCATGAGCTCCTGGCGGCTCAATTGTGAGGCGCTTTCCTGCGCTTTCGCAGTCTCGGTTGCAAGAATCAATTCGGAGCGGGCGAACTCGACAATATTTTCGTACATTTTCATTATTTCTTCGGCATTTTCAATCTCTTTTTCATTCAATTTCAGAACATTTTCATACCCACTGATCATCTTTCGGCAGTTATCAAGCTCTTTCTTGAGCCATTGATTTTCTTTTAAAAGCTTATCGTATTCATGTTTATAATCCATCGTTTCACCTCCGGATATGCGTGTAATTCATGAATTCCAGGATGTCAACAAATAAATGTATGTAAGCACAGCCGGTTTTGATTATAGAAATTTTTATGAAACAGACAGAAATTGAAGCCAAAATCCTTTTGGGAGATTCCATAAAAATTATTGACAAATAGTGCGCATACAAAAATATGCATTCGTTGAGCGGGGGCGTAGCTCAGATGGGAGAGCGCTTGAATGGCATTCAAGAGGTCAGGGGTTCGATTCCCCTCGTCTCCAATTTTCCTGCTTTCGCGATCTTTACGGTGCCGCGGTGCAGTATGGCCGGCAAAAAAAATAGTGTCCCGCTGGTTTGTGCACAAATGAGAATACCGGAGAAAGCTTGTGCCCCTACGCCATGTATGTGCTTTCCATCATACATACGCAGAAGAGCAACTCATCACCCTCAGTAAGCGCCTGACACATTTATATTTCATGAATCACCAGCGCGTCGAGCAGTTTCGGCTCAAACCAGGTGGATTTTGGGGGCATGATTGATCCGACGTCGGATACCTTCATGAGATCGTAGACAGAAGTGGGATACATGGAAAAAGCTGCCGCAAAGGATCCTTCATCGACGATTTTCTTTAAGTAGCCCGTTCCCCGTATGCCGCCAATAAAATCGATACGTTTATCCGAGCGCGGATCGTGAATACCCAGCACGGGGCCAAGGATGTGATCCTGTAAAATTTTCACATCCAGCGATTCAATCGGATCGTTTGGTATATCAAACACAGGGGTGATCAAATACCAGGAGCCTTCCGCATACATACAAAAATGGTTTTTCGCCCTCGGAGTGGAATCATCGGTCTTTTCTACTTTGAATTTTTTTTCAATCGAAGCGATGAATTCGGTAAGGGATAGGCCGTGCAGATCCTTTACCGCGCGGTGGTAGGGGAGTATTTTTAATTCATCGTGAGGGAAAATTGCGGCCATGAAATAATCATACTCGCCGGATGTTCCGCCGTTTTCTTTTCGCCGCTTCAACCCGACGCGTACCGCAGATGCGGCACGGTGATGTCCGTCGGCAATGTAGAAATCGGTATTTGCAAATGTTTTTTTAAACTCTTCCATGAGTGACTTATCGGTAATAGTCCGCAGAATGTGTCTGACGCCGTCTTCGGCAAAAAAATTGTATTCGGGCGATGCAGCCATCGCACGATTGAAAATATTTTGTTTCTCGGTGTCCTGTTGGAACATTAAAAACACAAGGCCGGTTTGCGCATTCAATACCTCAATATGCTTCATCCGGTCACGTTCTTTGTCTTCTCGGGTGAGTTCATGTTTTTTAACTCTATTATTGATATAATCGTCGATGCTGACGCATGCGATGAGTCCTGTTTGCATTCTTCCTTCCATGATCTGTGAATACAGGTATAAGATTGGATCTGAATCTTTGAGAAAGAAACCCTCATTGATGAAAGAATCAAGGTTTTTCTTTCCTTTTTCATAGACTCTGTCATCATATTGGTTGACAGAAGGAGGAAAATCTATTTCCGGTTTTGAAACATGATAAAAGCTGTACTGTCGTCTGGATGCAATGAAACGCGCTTCATCGGAGCTTACCACATCGTAAGGAAGTTCCGCAATGAGATGTGCGAGTTCCTTAATTGGTCGTAATCCTCTAAATTCCTTGATTGTCGCCATAAATTAAAAAATCCGTTGTCTTGATTATTCTGCACTGGCTTCATAAATATTGCCGTGAATTGTTATTAATTTTTGTATAAGGAATGTTTTTTTCCCCGCTGGAATATTCACAACAACCTCTTCTCCCGCTTTTTTATTATTCAATGCCTGACCGATTGGCGAAGAGAGAGATATTTTACCTTCGGAAGGATTCACCTCATGTGGTGATACAAACGAGAATTCAATTTCCTTTTGTGCGTCTTTGTCAAAAACAACAACTGATGAGCCGAAGCCTACGCAGTCGGGGGGTATTTTCGAAAGATCAATATTGCTGAGCCTGCTCAATTGTTCGGAGAGCTGTGCTATGCGCGCTTTCACAAATGATTGCCTCTCACGTGCAGCCTGATATTCGGCATTCTCACGCAAATCGCCATACGCGCGTGCTTCCGCAATTTTTTTAGGAAGTTCAACCTTAAATTCATATTTTAGCTTTTCGAGTTCTTTTTTAATTGCTTCTCTGTTGTTCGCGAAATTATTCTCAGTTCCATTGCTCATAGGCGTTCAGTCCTGTATATCCCAATGTCCAAGTCTTTCTTAAAGCTGGAGACTGCCACAATACTGCTGCACAATCGATAAAAAATCAATCTCTTTTTATTTTCAGGAGGAGTTTTATCCTTTTTTTTCTGTCTGTTTTGATCATATATCCTTCATTTTTAAGAGATTTTTCAATTCTGTATGATGTAAGATCAACAATTTTTTTCTGCATTACGGTCACACTTCGCTTTCAAATAAGTCTGTCGGCTACACCACGGTTTATAAACAGAGAATTCAGCGAATCATTTTCTTGATAAAAGACATATAGTATATTTTTCGGTCACGACATATAAATTTTTCATACTTTTCTACGTATCATTCGTATGGGTGATGCGTAGCATGCGGGGGTGAAAAATATTCATATTTTTAATGATGGGATTGAGAAGTTTAATTATGCCGAACGCGATGAGTATGCCTGCAGTTCCTCCCACCGCCATAGCGCTGTCGGAAGAACACGTGCGTGTGTGCAATAAAATAGAACCGCATACCATGCCGGTTATAAGAAGTACAACTGGCAACGCATATACAATCAGCGCGGAAATAAGGCTTCCCCGATCGCTGATGGAAAATTCGACAAGATCGCCTTCCCGTGCTCGAAGAGAATTTCGCACGGAGATTCGCTTTTTGCCGCCCCCCAGCACGGTGCATGCGCTATGTGCCACACAGGATGCGCACATGTCCTGCAGCGAAACTTCAAGAATGGCAAAACCGTTTTTGATCTCAATTACGGTTCCGTATTCAATTTTCATACTCCCTCCAATATTAAAATACTCCGCTTGCGGAAAAAAGAACAACAGGGTGTGCAAACACCTTTTCGACAGGGAAAATACACATGGCGTGTATATAAAAGCGTCCTAATAGTATTTTCGTTGCGATCCCAATGGCGGATGATGATTGCATCTCAAAAGATGTCTCATTATAAAAAAATGTATGATACCCGATTGGTCCAAGATAAAGCATTTCCGGATAGGTTTCAAACTCGAAATAGAGTCTGCCGGATATACGCGCATGAGTTGCTGCATAGTCATCACTTTTCACGGGAAATGTTTCGTCATAAATATACCAGCGATAGTATCGTTCATCGGCGCTGGTAAAATCTCCTGCAAGAGAAGGTCTGATATTCAACCATGCGGTCGGCGAAAAGAGAGTGTGAAAAAACAAACCGGTTGTAATAAAATGTTTTTTCTCAAGATCGCTTCTTGTAATCGAAAATTCTATCCGCGCTTTCGTGTCATCACCCGGAACAATGATATCAGGCGCGTTGGTATAGTGACCGGATAATGATAACGAAACATCATGATATGAGTTTTGAGAATCACGGTAGTTGTCGAGAACAAAAAAATTAAAAACCGATGATAATGCGCAAATAATATTGCGATGTATTGCATATTGCATCCCGAGTCCGGGGCGATTGGAAACAGCGTGAAAGTCATTGAGTTTTTCCTTCCATGTTTCAATGGATGTGGTCCAGTCATATTGCGCATAAAAAGAAAGAGGCTTTCCGCTGAAATATGTAATCATCGCCGCAGCGCATTTTTTCCGGTATTCGGAATTTCGTACGCTCAATGATCCGGAAAAAGAAAACGAAATTTTGCCTATTGTTTGATCGTATGCAAGAAGTGGCGTCAGGCCATAAATCGGCTCATAGTACATCTTCATGCGTGTCGCGCCGAAGCGGGATTCTCTTGCGGTGACTTTCAAAATTACATCGGCAGAATTATCTGCGTTTTGCACATCTATTTTTACTGTAGATAATTTTAGGCGTTTTGCGGCCTGTTCGGCGCGATCTTTGATTGTGATAGTATTGTACAGTTCATCGCGTGTGGGCGAAAGTATCGCAATAACCTTTTTTGCGGATTCTTCTGGTATTCCAAGCACCGAAACATCGACAATCCTTGACTCGCGAACCAGTATTTCCACATCCCCATTTTTTTTGACGATTACTTTTTCTGCAAAGCTTGTGGTATAACCATATTCATGATATATATTAGTAATTTCCATCGCAAGCCGGCGTAGATCATCATGCGAAAGGGGTAAAGTAAATCGGGCAATTACAGATTTGAAATCCAATTTAGCAGTTGCGCCTTTGACGGTAATGGCGGGGTTTTCGGCAAACGAATCGGCAACAAAGAGCGTTGCGATTATGCAGGGCAACAGCAGGTGGCACATACTCGTGGGGGACATTATTTCGCTCCATAGGTCAGCACACGCGTTTCCTTGGGTACCCGTATTTTGAAAAGATCATCCCTCAGAGGTATGTTCAACTGAACATTGTTATAGAGTGAAATGCTTCTTGCATACCCGTTTTTAGTCCTTGCGTATACATCAACTCTGCAAGGGAATAGCAAGGAACCAATGTGCTGATAGTCACCATAGATTTCTTTCATAATCTCCTTGCCGTCCCGGTCAAGGATTCTTTTTTTTAAAAGTTTGAGTTCGTGTACCGAGATCGCCATCTCAAGTTTTATGCCATTTTTACTGTCGATGAATATAAAATGGTGGGCGAGGGTGAAAAAGCCCACAGGCCATATTCCAAGATAGCGCGATAAAAGCGATCTGTCGATACCCAAAGAAATTTTTGGCTGATGCAAAAGTGCGGCATTTCCCGAAGCGCTCAGGTCGTTTTTTATTACATATAATATGTGGGATTCATGCATGTACCATAAAAGATTATTTTTCGTCGATACTACCGTTTGATTGGATGGTTCAATATAATCTATCCTGAATCTGCCTTTATAATCGGCACGATAACGGCCTTTATATTTTTCGATTGTGTTGTTTTCGTAAATGATCTGCTCAAGAAAGCAATCAATTGAGGTGATATTATTGCTTTTTTTTATAAATTTTTCAAGAATATCGTTTCCGGCAGTTTGAGAAAAAGAAACCGTGGTATTAAACACGACGAATGTCGAAATGAATATTTTTAATATCTTGTTTGTAAACATGACATGTAATGAATAAAGGAATGGCCGCCTTTCGGCAGCCATTCCGGAAGACTCATTCAGGAAAAATATTATTCGCAGAGTTCGAAGAGCGCCGCGGCACCCATCCCGCCGCCGATGCACATCGACTCAACGCCGTACTTCGCGCCTTTTTTCTGCATCATCGTCATAAGCTGTGCACAAAGCTTCGCACCGGTGCATCCGAGAGGATGGCCAAGCGCAATTGCGCCGCCATTGACATTGATGATGCGCGAATCGCTGTCTGAGGCCCAATATTTCTTATCGGCAATGCCAATCTGCTGAGTGCAATAAATTGCTTGCGATGCAAACGCTTCATTAAGTTCGTAGAGTCCGATATCCGTGGCTTTCATTCCGACCATCTTGAGAAGTTTCGGAATCGCATATGCAGGACCAACGCCCATTTCGTCTGCGCGGCATCCGGCAACGGTATACGCCACCAGTTTCGCTATCGGCTTTACGCCGTATTTTTTCACTGCTTCTTCGCTCATCAAAAGCGTTGCAGCAGCTCCGTCGGTAGTCTGCGAGGAATTTCCCGCAGTCACTGAGCCGGTCGATGCGAAAGCGGGTTTGAGCTTTTTAAGGCCTTCGAGCGTGGTTTCTTTGCGAACGCCGTCGTCGAAATCCTGCATCTTGATAACTTTTTCATATTTCCCGTTTTTGTACGCATACGATACGGCAGGTGTTGGTACAATTTCGGTATAGAGTCCTTTTTCCTGAGCTGCAGCGGCTTTCATCTGGGAATGGAAGCCAAACTCATCCTGCATTTCGCGCGTAATATTGTAGCGCTTTGCAACGTTCTCTGCGGTCATCCCCATGGAGATATAGACATCGGGATTTTCCATCGCCCATTCCGGATGAGGACGCGGCATGTTGCCGCCCATAGGAACGATTGACATGGACTCAAGGCCTGCGCCGATTGCCACATTGCACCAACCGGCTTTAATGCGCATTGCCTGGAGCGCAATTGCTTCGAGGCCGGATGCGCAGAATCGGTTAACAGTGGCGCCACTGGTGGCATCGGGAAACTTCGCCATCTGAGCGGCAATGCGCCCTATATTGAGTCCCTGTTCGGCTTCCGGGAAGGCGCAT
>DYLV01000250.1 GCA_020721925.1 Leptospira biflexa | reverse complement strand
CGCTTTTCAATGATTTCTATGATGCCGATGAACTTGCTGCAATTGTGCAGACACAGGAATATCTTGCCGGTGATATTCCCGGAGTGGATTTCTCCGAAAGCAAACCCCCACTCTATCATGTGATTTTCAAACTTTCCTACTATATCTGGCCTGAAAAGGGGTGGGTTTTGGTGCATGCCGTCACCATCATACTTGTATGGCTCACTTCGCTGGGAATATACTGCGCAGGAAAAGCCATTCGCGGACCAGCTGTTGGCGCGCTTGCGTCGCTCATATATGCAATTTTCATTTCATCCTTCAACCGCCATTTCATGGCCACCAATGGTGAAATCGTCTTCAACCTGCCGATTGCGTGGGGTTTTTGCTTTTTAATTATGTTTCTGAAAGAAGAGCGTACCCTTCGCGTCCTTTTTCTCGCAGGCGCAATCATCATGGCCATTGCGGCATCATATGTAAAATTTCACGGAATTATTCTTGGCATTTTCCTTTTCTTCTTCTGGATTTTGTACTATCCTTACTGGAGTCGTCAAATAAAGAAGAAGTATTTCATCATTATATCGTGTTCCTTTTTGGGAGGTATCCTTGCGCTTATAATCGATTATTTCACGGTTAATGTTATTGCCGGAGCACTGTTTAACAATATCCACGGCAAGCTATATTATGCGCTTGTGAAAGGTCTCGACCCGCTCGTATTCACCGCAAAATACGTGCATCGCCAGGGTTTGCTCGTGCTCTGGCATTATGCCGCGTGGCTGCCGGCATGTGCAATTGCTATTCGTTTTATAAAAAACAAATTTCGTTTTATCACGCTTGAAGAGTCTGCGACACTGAGCTTTTTTATCCTCTCCTATCTCCTTGTATTCGCAGGCGGTTCCCGCCTCTACCATCACTATTTTGTGGCAATATATCCCGCGCTTTCCCTTGCCGCGGCGCTTGCAATCGACAGCGCGGAAGACGAAATATCGCAAAAAATACATAATCGATTGTTACTCGGCATAGCCATTCCGGCATTGTTTTTTCTTGTGTGGAACACCAAAGATATCATCATCAAACACTTTTATCCCGAAGCATTTTATAACGAAGGGAAAATTCTCTATTGGGGTCGTGCCGCGCTTGTAGGGCATTTTAACGACTATCTCCTTCCTGAAAATTCATACCGCAATGCGATTCAATTCATCGAAGAAAATTCTAAACCAGGAGAGAGAATTTTCGTGTGGGGCGACGGGCCATATCTCTACTATTTTTCAAACAGGCGCATGGGCATAAAACACCTCTGGCCAAAAACGACCGCAATCCGCCTCCAGGAGCTGTACCGCCGAGGGGATATTCAATCGAAAAACGGTGCGAAAAAAATTGAAAATAATTTCATAGAACAGATCGAGTCAAAGAAACCTGTTTTATTCATCGACACCTCAAAAAACGGTCTCACGGGATTCGTTTATCCTGTGCCACCGCGCATGAAGGAATATGTTGAAAGAAAGTACTTCTTTCTTAAAAATGTAGACAAGATGAAGATTTATCGATTGCGGGACAGCATAAAAAACAAGAACTTCTAATATCGTATCGAATGGTGCGTTATAAAGCCTATGGGGCATCTTTATAACCCTTTTCATCGTTTTTTGATAGTATAAAAGAATCGATTTTGACATACATTTTGTAGCCAATAGTGAGTATCCAAGTCAATAGTTTTCTGAGGTTCCATTACACATGCGCACTATATCATTATAATTAGCACAAGCAAAAAGTATTCCCTCTCTCATCTCTGCGATGAGGAAAAGGAGGAAGGGATTTATTGTTTTAGGGTGGGTTATTTTGTGAGCAATGTCTCCAAATCCGGTGGTACTCCCCACCAGAT
>DYLV01000079.1 GCA_020721925.1 Leptospira biflexa | reverse complement strand
TACTGAAAAAATCGTAACTCCTGGAAAAATTAATTGTTATAAGAAATGGGTATGAAATAAGTGCACACAAAATTGCTAAAATGGCTCAAAATCCTTGCACCAGGAAATCAGTCAGCCGCATGTACATCCAATTGTTCGGGGGAAAGCATCAGCCGAAGTTGAGTTTGGAGCAAAGATTATGGTGTCCCGCATCCTGCTGAAATACATCCTAAATCTGAAAAACTTCACGCAAGACGCGATTTACTACTGAAAGCTCCTCTTCTGACAAGCTTCCAATTTTCCCGGCAATCAAATCCCGGCTCAGGGTCGCTAACTTCATAAGCCGCAGGGTGGAATCTTTCTTCAGTCCGTTCTGGTCACTTTTCACAAGGGGAATATCACCATCAAACCTTTCGGTCAACACGCTTGTAATGAAAGCGACTACAATATCATTCCCTGATTCGACTAGCACCAATGCCGGGCGCAACTTGCTCCCCGACAAATCTGTAAAGGGAAATTTTATCAATACCACGTCCCCTTTTTTCATCAGGGCATCTCTTTAACGTCGTCAAGCGTGTAGATGTCTTCTTCATCTTTAAGAAACTCGAAACTTTTCGATTGGGCAGCAAGTTTCACAATATTATTAGTCAAGGTTACATCCTCGTTCTTTTTATACAGGTATTCAATATAATCCAAAACCTCTTCGGCCTTGTCTTCAGGTAGGAGATTTAGGTATTTTAATGTTTTTTCTATGACTATGTGTCGATTCATAATACCCTCTCATTTATTTTCGACCCGTAGTGCTGTTATGCATTTACCAAAGTAATGCTTTTTCGGAAAACGTCAAATTTAATACTCGGGAAACCACCGTCTCCCCCGAGCCCGATTCCGTCCGTCATAAAATCGTATATCGGAAATAAACTCAAGAAAAAAACGACTCCCACCGGCAAAAAGCCCGCCTAAAGTGCAGAGCGCATCAACGTGAGGGGGGCTTACAATTCTTGACTTCTCATCCAGCAATTGATTGGCAGGACCATGGAGGCATTGAAATGTAACCCTGACACCCGGAAAATTGAAGCCGCTAGTTTAAAGATTCAGCCCGAGAGATGCTTACCGAAAAGAAACTGAAGGGTATCTTGTATGATGTGATCAAGGACATATCCCCCTCAAAAGCCATCGATAAGGGCATGAATGTAAATACCCTATTTCGCACGTGCCGGATGGCATGCCAAAAATTAGAAAAAAAGATCATAGTTTTTGCTGTCATAGTCACCGCCTGCCACTCCGGCTCACACCGCAAGAGCTGCACTGCTCTGCAGGAATTCACTCTTTTTCCTGCAGAGCGTGCGGGGTTTAACTGCTAATACCATATCCGCGCAATGCGATTTCTTGTCGTGCCGTTATAGCTGGTGAAGCTCCCTCCAATGAGTATTTTCCCATCGCTTTGCACTGCGATAGACAAAACAGGATGAGAAGGCCCGCCAACTGAATTAAATGTGCCGTCGAGTGACCCGTCGGCATTCAGGCGCGCAATGTACTTTCGTGACGTGCCGTTGTAGCTGGTGAAGCCCCCTCCAATGAGGATTTTCCCATCGCTTTGCACTGCGATAGAATAAACATAATTATTCGCCCCGGTATCTGGATCAAATGAGGTGTCGAGCGTACCGGGTACAACCCACTGTGCATAGAGCATCACATCCGCTGTGCCCATGGCAAATGTCTCCCCCTCTGAATACGTGCTGCCGCTTCCATCCGCCGCGGTGTTCCATCCGGCAAATGTGTATCCGGTTTTCACAAGACTCCCGGTGTTGCCGAAAACAGTCACGCTTTTTCCTTCAGTATAATTTGTGGTATCAACAGGCACATTCCCCCCGGACGCGCTGTTCGCATGGTAGGTAACAGTGTAAACAGCCCCCGATTCTACTCCCATCTCTCTGGCTATCTGAAAAAGATCATTCCTTTCGCATGAGGTGATGAATATCCCCCACACCGTAGCAAGCAACACCAATAGTATACGGTTAAAATTCATGGCGTTTATGTACCCCCCCTCTTTATAGCAGCATCTGCCGCTCACCGGCCAAAGACGGTCAACATGTTGCTCCCCTGTCAGAGTACAGTTTCTTAAAAAAGAAATCTTGTACATCTGAGTATTATTTTAAAAAAATATGCATGAGTGAAAAAGAAGTCAAAAAAAAAATTGAAAAGATCACAATTTTCCCATTCTGGCTGGCGATTTATTACGGATACTTGAGCAAGAATTCATTGGGGACGCAGTTGACTGCCATTCCTGCAATTGCAGATGAAAAGCTGTTTTGTTGGCGTATCCGCGCTCTTTTTTTACACTTTCCCTGTCCCGAAAGGATTTTCGAAAATCCCGTGGCGGAATACCCCCCATATCTCTGATCCGATGCATTCGTTCTTCTAATTTTTATTTTCCCAATCCCGGGTAGCTGCGATGAATTTCAAAGATGGGGGCGTTCTCATTTGCTATTTCGCCGAATGCGCAGCGTAAAAATCATTGCGCGTACGCTTCCATTGCTGAAATCCCTCGCACAATTGTATACAGGATTACGGTTGACATATCGCGAATATCGCCATGTAATTATTCCTTAATTCATCAATACGGGGCAATACCATGATGTACTCAATTGTCGATGCGGAATTCAAGGGCAATCGTAAGGGAAAGACCATTCTTTTCAACAACATGGAAATTCGAAATCACTACCAGTATTTCGGACTCTGGTATGCGCGAGACGGAAGCGACAACACATTGATTACCACTGAGATATATTCGTCCAATTCTGAGGAACCGTTCAAACCGGCGGATTTTACCGAGGAAATAAAAGAAAATGCGTTCAAGCAGGCAAAAAGGCTCGCGATTGATTTATCGAAGCGATGGACGTGGGTGGCAGCACGCGTGGATGGCGAGAACTACTGCGGTCTGAAAGCTGAGGCGCCCATGAAGGGCCATCTCTATGTGAATTATTCCACCATCAAAAACAAAACGAGTGGATTCGATCTTCTAAACAAGGGTATGTTTAAGGGAGGAGAAGCGGATTTTTTCAAACTCTGCATTGAGGATTTCAAAAGCAAAGAAGATTATGCCGATACAATCATGTATGTGGTGATGGCGAAAGACCTGCCTCCTGCTGACTGGCGCGTAGATCATCTCTGCCTTGGCATACAGAACGTGCCGGTTCTTGTTTCAAAAGCGATCTTCCCGGACGATCGAATATATTCAAGCTGGTTTGGTCAAAATCCGCTTTCAAACATCAAGAAATGAATAATTACATCTCAACAGCACGGTCTGAAAAACTCGCAGGAGCTTTGTGGGGCGCAATCCTCGGCGATGCGCTCGGCGCACTTTTTGAAGGCATGAGCAAAGCTCATGTGCGCGCCGTTTTCAAAACAATTTCCGAATTCGTAGATCCCATGCCGGCTCTGAAAGGAAAAGAGGAGCGATGGAAAAAGCCAGGGCTCTACACCGCTCCTTCGCAGATGATGCTGTTGTTCGGCATCGCATCGCCGCGGCAAAAAAAATCCGATGACATTCAATCGCTCATTGCGCGTGCTTCTTCTTCAGGTGAAGGCGAGTGGGGCATTTTTCGGCATCCCGACATTCTCCTTCGCGATTGTATCGCGCGCTGCCGTGCGCGGGAAGATAATGAAAGTTTTTTAGACGGATTCCAAAAGAGCATGATTCCACCGTCAATTTTTCTTCCGCTTCTGGCGTCTCCTCAAAATATACTGCGCGACAGCACCCGACTCATCCTTGAACATGCGAGATTTTTCACCACCGATGAATGTGCCATCGCTGCACTGACAATTGCCTTTCGCAGCGTCCTCTGTCTGATTGAGGATGATGTCGACCAAAACACGCTTATTGACTCCATCATCGACTGCGCGCACAGCGTCGTTGAATGGTGTTCCGCGCATTCTGCAAAGCTTTTTTCCTTGCGCATCAATCCCGAAAGCTTCATTGAAAAATCGCGTATGTGCATCAATGCCCTTTATACGATTCGAGAAGCGCGGTCAATCGAAGAAGCCGAAACGCGCATCTGTGCAGACGCCGCCGGGCATTATCCTCACACCATCACCCGTGCCAGCATCAACCATCCTTTGCTCGTGTTTCCATTTGCGTGCGCCCACTTCCGTTTCGCGCACAATCATGCCCCTCATGTCATATTGCGCGCAGCTGCAGAAGGCGGCGCGTCGGGGATGCTTGCCTCAATGGCAGGCATCTTTGCGGGCGCACAGGGAGGAGTTTCTTCGCTTCCACAAAATCTCAGAGAGACCATCATCAACAAACATGTAACAGGAAGGCTGATTGAGGCGCTGTGCGAAAACCGATTGATGGAAAATGCCCTTGAAAATTTTATTAAATCGGAAGCCGCCCTCACAAGAAAAGAAATTGAAGAGCGCAATGCACGGCTGAAACATGTGAAACACAAAGAGAAGAAACAAACAAACCATCCAGACCGGGAAGAGAAGCTCACGCGGCATGTTGTGGAAAGCTGGACAAAGCTCGACAAGGCAAAGTGGAAAAAACAGAAGAAAAAGTATCACGGCGAGTAGGACGTGATGTATTTAAGCATCTTCTCCTTGTATTCCGGCCTGGTGAGCCAGCGGCCGGTTGCATACACAATCAAACGTTTTGATCCATCCTTTTTCTCGAAAAGACCGCCGCTCGAATAGGCGATTTTTCGTTGAAATGATCCATAAGTGCGTTCGCAATAGCCAAGGGAATACATCCTGCCGCCGGGAACAATCGGCACAGGGAAATATGCGGAAATATTTATCGTCACGCCTCCCTGCCACGAGGTAAAAAAAGATGCCCACCCGAGGGTTTCATCTAAAATGGTGATAATCGCTCCCGGATGAAGATATCCTCCCATCCTGTTTATATCGACGCCGTTATCCTTATCCTTGCAATCGGTAAGTGAGCATTTTACATACACACGACCATCCATATTCTCCCTGAAGTAAAATGTCCGATATTTATGCAGATGCTGAGTATGAGGAGCAAAGATAATCCTGTTCGCGAAATTCGGCATCACCAGCGGACTTGAACTGATTGGAGATTGCGAAGAGAGATTCTCAATCGCTTTCGACTCCTCAGCAAAAAGCGGCGGTGCAGATGCAGTTATTTTGCACGTCAGATAGGGATTCCACCCCCCCTCTTTTTCCATTTTTCCTGTAAACACATTGCCATTTCGAACGATTTCCAGCAAAACATTGTCGCCCATTACAAGCCTTTCACCGCCAAAGCGGAAATTCAAATAGAGTGGATATTCGAGGCACGGTTGCGCAAGAATATCGGCAAGTTCAATAAGCGCGGTGATTCCCACGCCTCCATGAGGAATTCCCGGCCATCCCTGGTGACGCGTATCGATTGCAAGATATGCGGAAATTCGATCCGGGCTCATTTTATATTCAGAAAAAAGATAGGGCGTGTGCGCCGCGCAATAATAGCAGTCTGTATGCTTGCGGTTGAACTGATTCATCTTTCGATTATTCCGGCTCTTTCGTAATCCATTCTTTTCCAAGAAGAAGAGTAAACTGACGATATATTTGCATGCATAAGTATATCACGCCGTACCTCCCCCTTCAATTTTTTTCATACTCAGCATCACATTCTCCCGTTCGTCATCTGCCAGGCAAAGCTTCGTGGGACATAAAAGCACCATCCCCCGCATTGTTATGCTAAAAGATAGCCCGTCCCGTGCACCGCAAGAACTATTTGAAATTTAATATCGTAGCTTCTGGAAAGTATTTGACAAAATCATTCGCACCCTATCTAATTGAGTATGAGAAGTGTTAAACGCGACATTATGTCGCACTATGCAATGTTTTTCGATTTTTAGAGTTGGTTTCGCCGCTCAATGGAATGTCCAATGCATCATCACAGGGAGGTAGAATTATGAGAACCATCACCATCATCTGCGCATGCATCATCTCGGTTGCCGCGCTTCCGCTTTTTGCACGCGAGTTCGATTTTCAGCTCATCCAGCTGGAGAACGTTTCGCGCTACCATGAAGATCGAATCGCATTTCAGCATATTGAACTGCCGGACAAGCTCTTCGATAAAATTTACAATACAGACAATTCAGTCGAAACCATTTTAATCATAAAAGCTAAAAAAATGTATCTCCTTAAAGATGGCTACGACAATCTAAATGATATCAATTTAAAACGAATCATGGTTTCGATAGACGACAAAGACCCCAAGATGATCGACAAAGAACTCCGGGGAATAGACGGCAAACCCGATTATGTGCAGATAACCGAGAGGCGAATCGAACTCCTCAAAAAAATTGACACTAATGAGAGTGAAGACTTTGTCAGCCGCACATTCGGAAAATTCTACATCAATATACGAGACGCGTTTTTGAAAAAACACATTGAAATCTTTAGAAACCTGGTAATAGGCAGAAAGGAATCCAACCTGTTTGTGGAAAGAGTGCGTCTTCCAAGGAAGCTTGTTCTGGGAGGAGGAGAAGAACAATTTAAATTCGCGACTTTCGTAACAGCCAAGTCCGAAGACGAGAAAATCTATTATGCCGCTGATGCCGACGGCGACGGCGTCACCGAAACATTCTGGGTGCGGATCGGTGACGGATTCAATTGGGGCTTCAACAGCGGGCCGAACATCGTGTTCATTTACAATAATACAAAAGAGGATCTCAAACAGTTCATCGGAAATCTAACAAAAGAAGCGGTATTAGGAACGCCAGAAGAACAAAACATCATCACAAAAGACATGGAAGTGAATTTCAAACTATCGGGATCTCAAGGAAAAAATTGGGACGAAACCGAAAACATCAATCTCTTAATAGAGAAATATATTTACGAAAGCGATATAGAGAAAAAGAAGAAATAATGTATATGCACAGTGCAGGCATTTTCACGCACGCACCGGCGGCAAAGCCGGTGCGTGATTTTTCTCGCATCAGTCTGCGCAAAATCTACAGCTGCACGCCTCCGCTTAAAAGCCGCGCTTCATACTCTCCGTTAAGCTCGGTAAATATGGGGGTATCTGCCGCGATATAAAGCCGCATCTTCTCCCGCCTTGAAAGTCTGTCAACATCATCGTACGTGGCTTCATTCGGGTTTTTGCCTAAAATTTGCCTCATGGTTTTGCCATGAGGTTTTTTACTTCCCGCCTGTAAAATATTAATAATATTCAAAAGAACGAATATCGCAACAAACCCGCCCGACACGATAAGCACAGTTACCCAGATCGACATACCTCATTCCTCTTTTGATTTGTATGGCGGAGAATAATGTCACATTTCAACTTCTGCTTCGACGTTCTTTTCCACTTCAACCCCTTGCTGGTTTACAACTTTAAGCGCAATCTTCGCCCTGCCTCCCTGTATCTCAACCACCTCACCGCTTATGGAAATTGTATCTTCAATTTTTACCGGCGTCGCGAAGCGACATTTGAGTTTTTTTAGTTTCCCCGGATCACCCGTCCAATCCGTGATCGTCTTGGCCACAAAACCGAGCGCGCAAAGCCCGTGAAGTATCACACCCCCAAGCCCCACCATCTTCCCAAACTCCGGATCAATATGGATCGGGTTAAAATCTCCCGATGCTCCGGCATAATAAATCGCCCGGTATTTATCGACATGCTCCTGTGCGCTGAATGTTGCACCTTTTTCAATCTTCCCCATGGCTATTTCCTCACCACAAAAGTATAGATTCCCTTGCAGACGTCCCTGCCGTGCTGATTTCTGGAAAGCACTTCAATCGCAATCACATCCAATTTTTCCTTGTTGATAATGTTTGAAATGTGCGCCTTCGATGTGATAATGTCGCCGTCCTTTACCACCTCAAAAAACTCCAGTTCCTGCTCTCCATGCACCAGCATCGCCAAATTGAGTTTGAGTTCCTCATCGAAAAACACAGGCCCAATGAGATATGCGCCGAACACCACACAGAATGTCGGCGGAGCAATGATGGTGCCATACTCTGTTTTAGCCGCAAAATTTTCGTCCATATAATGCGGATCCATATTTTTGATTGCCATTGCGTATTCCCGGATCTTTTCGCGACAGACATGATATTTTATCTCCGGGTATGTCTTTCCAATGAACTTCGTATCGATTGCCATCGTACCCTCCTGATTTGAGCACGAGGCGGAGATGCAATTTTTTCATCACCGCCCGCACGCATTATTCACTTTGCGCATTTTGCAAGAATGCTTCGCGCAATGAGTACCCTCTGAATTTCCGAAGTGCCCTCGCCTATCTCTCCGAGCTTCGCATCTCGATAGAGCCGCTCCACAGGATATTCCTTGATGTAGCCATAGCCGCCGTGCACCTGTACCGCCATGCTTGCAATCTGCGTTGCCGATTCGCTGGCAAAAAGCTTCGCACACGACGCATAGACCGCGGCTTCTGGATCGTGCATCTGCCTCGCATACGCTGCGCGGTATATGAGAAGCCGCGCGATATCGATCATGATCATCATATCGGCAAGCTTAAAACTGATTTCCTGATACCGGTTTATCGGCCTGCCGAAGGCTTTCCGCTCTTTCGAATATTTATTCGCTTCTTCCAGGCATGCCTGTGCGATTCCGAGCGCCACGGTCGCCATGCCGATGCGCCCAAACTCGAGCGTCTGCATCGCCTGAATAAAGCCTCTGCCCACCTCTCCGAGCACTGCACTTTCGGGAACCGTGCAATCATCGAGAAAAATTTCCGACGTGGGTGAGCCACGAAAACCACACTTATCGAAACTCTTTCCCACCTTAAAACCCGGAGCGCTTTTTTCCACAATGAAGGCTGTCACCCCTGCGCCCGGACCTGCATTTTTATCGTTGTATGCCATCACCAGACAGACATCGGCGATTGGGCCATTGGTGATGAAAGTTTTGGAGCCGTTCAAAATCCAATTATTCCCATCCTTTACCGCCGTGGTGCGTATCGCCGCGGCATCGGTTCCTGCTTCCGGCTCGGTGAGGCCGAAAGCTCCAATGAGATCGCCCGCGATGATGCCCGGCAGATATTTCTTCTTCTGTTCGGGAGTGCCGAAAAGCTTCAGCGGCATTCCGAAAAGCCCGCAGCTTGCGCCTGCCGAAAGAAATGAAGACGCACATGCCTTTGCCACTTCCTCTCCTGCGATTACCTGGCTTATGAGGTCCACATTCGTACCGCCGTATTCCTCTTCATGGTACATCCCGAGATAGCCGATAGACGCAAGTTTTTTAATATTCTCCTTTATAAGCTTCTGCACTTCCTCTTCCGATGCGCGATCCAGAAGCGGCGCGCGCGGCGCAATCTCTTTCTGGCAGAAATGTGCGAAATTCTGCTTTATCGAAAGCTGTTCATCGGTAAATGAATAGTCCATCGTATTCCTCCAGTATTATTAAAACATGCTCAAGATGCGCGATATAATCAATCGCTGCACTTCGGATGTGCCGCCTCCTATCTGCGCAAGCTTTGCATCGCGCAGCATATTCTCCACCGGATATTCGTGAATGTAGCCATAACCACCGAAAATCTGCACTGCTTCCGAAGCGGCCTTAATTCCCCAGTCGCCCACAAAAGCTTTTGCAATAGATGTGTGCATGTGGTTAAGCGGGAGACCGGCATCCTTATCGTACGCAACACGATACACAGCCAGCTTTGCCCCTTCCATAATCACCTTCATGTCGGCAAGCTTATGCTGGATTGCCTGAAATGACTTTATCGGCTTATCGAACTGCACACGGTCGGTCGCATATTGCGCGCACTGCTCAATGGCGAACTGCATCGCACCCACAAAAGGCGCAAGAAGCGCGCTTCGGTCCCAGGAAAGAGTTTCGTGCGTATACTCAAATCCCTTCCCGACTTCGCCCAAAAGATTCTCTTCCGGCACCTCACAGTCTTCGAGAAATACTTCGCTGGTAGCCGATGCGCGGACTCCCATCTTATGAAAGGGCTTTCCGGTTGAAAAGCCCTTGAAACCGCGCTCCACAATGAACGCACTAATACCCGCGTGCTTGAGCTTCTTGTCCACCGTGGCGTACACCACGCACACATTGCACAAAGGAGCGTTGGTGATGAAGGTCTTGCTGCCGTTTAATATCCACCGGTCGCCCTTTTTCACTGCGGTCGTCTTAATTGATGCGGCATCGGAGCCGGCGCCGGGTTCGGTAAGCCCCATGCAGCCAATCCATTCGCCCGAGGCAAGCTTCGGCACATATTTTTTTCTCTGGGCTTCATTGCCGTGTTTAAAAAGCGTGTCGGTGCACAGATAGGTGTGAGCGCCGAGCGCAAGCAAATGCCCGCCATCAACGCCCGCGTGACCAAGCGCCTCGCCGGCAAGGCAGCAGGTCACCACATCAGCGCCGGATCCGCCGTACTCTTCTGGAAAAGGAAGGCCCAGAAGTCCCATCCCGGACAATTTCTTCCACACTTCAAAATTGAACTCAGCCTTAAGATCCGCTTCCTCGCAATACGGCACGATTTCATTTTTTGCATACTTATACACCGTTTCACGGAACATGAGCTGTTCCTCGGTAAAACCGAATTCCATAATGCCCTCCTGTAAAATTTTCCGGGAGCACCTCAAAAGGCTTCCCTTACACTGGCGATTACATAAACGCGCTACAGCGGTTTTTTAATCATGGTAATGATTTGGTCCTTAATCCTTTTGGTATATTCCTGATAGTTAAATGCTTCGTTATCGATGATATGCTGAATGATGGTCCCCTGAATGAGCGATATGATCACCGTGGCGGTAAAGCTGATGTCCATTTCAATAAACACGCCCTTCTCCACCCCTTCGCGGAGGATTGCGGCGCATTCTTCGCGGTAGCTTTGAAAAAGCTTAATATTCGCCTGCTTGATGCGCGGATTGTGGTTAATCTGTGTCCAGAAATCGATGAGCACATAAAAATAGTCCTTTTCCTTCTGAACCAGATCAAACGCCTGATCACAAAACGTGAGGAGCTTATCCACGGGATTGTCGAGCTCGGAAAGTGCTTTGTTTAAGAAATATTTTAAATTCGAGTTCATCTCCCGCAGGAGATTGAGAAGCAAATCCTGTTTGTCTTTGAAGTAGTAATGGATTAGCCCGGCTGAAAGTCCGGCTTCGCGGGCAATGTCACGAATGGTGAAGTTATAATATCCTTTTTTCCCCACTACCCGGTAGGTTGCCTTCGTGAGCTGGCTTCGCCGTATCCGGCTGATTTCATTGCTCTTTTTATCGTCCTTCGCTTCAAGTGTTCGTACCACGGCAATCTCCTTTTTGCAATAATCAGTGAATGATGCGTATGCTGCATTCGCGTGCAAGCGCATCATTTCCGATGATTTCGTCTACCTCCATCCATCGGTCCCACTCCGTTGAGGGACGTACATTTTTTTGATAGCGCATCTCCTCCTGAGGAGTGGAACCACCCATAATGATAACCCCATCGCCTTTCCCGCAACAGGCAAAAGGATCGAATATCAGCAAGGCGATATCGTCGTACTCAATGCGGGGATCGCCCGATATTTTTTCAATAATCTCCCTTGTATAGACGGGAAATTCTTCCACTCCCTTGCCTGATACATCCACGATCAACTCAGTCACCGATGTGCCTGCATACCGTGCAACATCGGCAAGACCATCGGAGTAAATCACCACAAGGCAATCATGCGAAAGATTCACTTCGGCTACATGCGAAATTTTTGTGCTTCTGCCGGCAAAATTCATGTCTGGGCGACTCATGTATTCGATTGCTTTACTTTTCCCGTGTACAACGGCAATAGAGCTATCCCCGCCATTGAGCGCAGTCATTATTATTCCATCCGTCCCTTTGCGAAGCGTTGCGCAGCTGAAGGTTGTCTTATGCTGATAATCCTGCGCGGCATACACTTCGTTTACCAGAGTACACCATGCATCGATATTGTACGGCACCCCCTTCGCCATAAGCGCAGTGTGCAGGCGCTCGAGAAAATCACGGGAAGCGCGGGAATAGCGTTCGGTGCTATCGGAGAGTGCGAACACTGAATGATCGGAATCCATCATCACACAGTCGCCGTTGCCGTAGCCGCTTCGAATTTTGTCGGTGCCCGTAACCAGTATAGCGCCGGCCCGCTCGCCGAGCGACACCATTCGAAATGCCGCGTTTATCTTCCCCTGTTTCATGTCAGTCAATCACCCTGAAATACTCGATGTCGCGAATGCTTCCCTTTCGGTTTTCCGCGAAGACCGCTTCAACTCGCGCGCCCACCCTGATTTTCGATTCATCTTCAATGCTGATGTAGTGCTGGAACAGTGTATCCGCACCGTCCAGCTTTATGAAGCCGTAGCCGTAGGGTACGGGTTTCTGCTTCCCTGTTTCTGGATCGATGAAAGCGAAGCGTAAAATAGTGTAGGTGCTGATAACACCGGTGGATTTTACCTCAACAAATTCGGTCATCTCCTGAAAACACGGCCCACACACGCCGCGCGGCGGAATATACACGGTGCCGCACTTCGGGCACTTTATTCCCAGAAGGCGCTTATTGTCGCGCAGTTCCTGAAAAAACTTCGAGCCGTGCATCCCCACCGCGTATTCGAACGGCTGTCCCTCGCCGAATGAATCGATCACAATGTATTCCTGTTCAGCCATCACATCCTCCTAC
>DYLV01000078.1:7730-12681 GCA_020721925.1 Leptospira biflexa | reverse complement strand
TTTGCCGGAAGACGTGCCGGGAATTGCGATTGTTCAGCACATGCCCGAAAAATTCACCAGGGCATTTGCAGACAGGCTCAATAATCTTGCGGAAATTTATGTGAAGGAGGCTGCGCAGGGAGACCGCCTCATGCGGGGCATGGCGCTTATTGCTGCCGGTGACAGACATATGCTTCTTCGCCATGATGCAAATGGGTACTTCGTTGAAATAAACGACGGCCCGCCGGTCAATCGCCATCGGCCTTCTGTGGATGTGCTTTTCCGCTCTGTGGCGCAGACCGCAGGCAGAAATGCAACCGGTATTCTCCTCACCGGCATGGGCGCCGACGGTGCCGCCGGCCTTTTGGAGATGAAGGAGGTTGGGGCGCACACAATAGCGCAGGATGAGAAGTCTTCTACCGTGTTTGGAATGCCGCGAGAAGCGATTAAGCGGGGAGCGGCGGAGAGGGTAAAGAATCTTAAGGAAATCATCGCATTTATAAAGAACCTGAGTTAACCTGAAGCCTGTGCGGAGGAGCTGCCATCTGTGCGAAAGTATCCTTTTTTTGAGGTGATAATCTTCGTTTTCCTCTCCCTGCACATGTTGTAGCTTACGAGGAATTCGGATAATCAACGCAGGCGTGACGAGACTATGATGAGTGGTACAGGGTGCAAAGAATGAATGAGAAAGGGAAAACCATCCTCCTCGTTGATGATGATGTCCTCATCGCCATGGCAGAGGCGCGGATGCTGGAGCATCAGGGCTTTTCCGTGATACTTGCCCACTGTGGGGAGGAGGCGGTAGACGCGGTGAAGGACAATGCGGAAATCGACCTCATCCTCATGGATATCGATCTTGGAAGTGGCATGGACGGCGCCGAGGCTGCTGAGATTATCCTGAAATATCGCGATATTCCCGTGGTATTCCTGTCGGCACACACGGAGAAAGAAGTGGTGGAGAAAACCGAGAAGATTACCTCATACGGCTATGTGGTGAAGAACTCCGGCGAGACGGTGCTTCTGACGTCCATTAAAATGGCCTTCAAGCTTCACGAGGCGCGGATGCTGAGCCAGAAGCTTCATGCGGAAGTTGCACATGCGTACGAACAGCTTACAATGACAAACGAGAAGCTAAAACAAACCATAGATGAACAGGAGGCGACCAACGAGGAATTACAAGCCGCAATGGAAGAGCTGGAATCGTCAAACGAGGAGCTCATACGCTCTCAGGAAGAAATTCTAAAGCGAGAGCAGGTAATAGATTTTGAAAGGAAACAGCTTCTCGCAATATTTGAAGCTCAGTCGATACTCGTTTATGTCAGCGATATTGATACGTACGAAATCTTATTTATCAATAAAAGTCTGCGCGAGGTATTGGGAAAGGATGTATTGCATGGTAAATGTTTCAAAGAATTTCATGATCTGGATGCACCCTGCAATTTTTGCACCAATGAAATTTTAAGGAACAATCCTGACAGGCCGTATCACTGGGAGTTTTTTAATAAAAAGCTTAATCGCCACTATGCGCTGACCGACATGCTTATCAATTGGCCCGATGGCAGAAAAGTTCGGCTCGAAGTGGCGCGCGATATTACTGAGCTGAAAGATTCAGAAGAAGCGCTTGAAAAGTACCATGAACGCCTTCGCCGCGCCGAAATTGTGTCAAAATCCGGGAATTGGGAATTTCACCTCAAAACGAAAAAATTCTTCGCGTCGGAAGGCGCACGGGCAATATACGGCATCGGTGAAGCTGAATGGAGCATACCGGAGGTACAGAAAATTCCACTGCCCGAATATCGTCCACTGCTCGATGACGCGCTTGCGGGGCTTGTCAATGAGGGAAAGCCGTATGAGGTGGAATTTAAAATCAAGCGTCCCGACAATGGCGAAATTGTAGATATTCATTCCATTGCGGAGTACGACCCTGAACGCAAGGTGGTTTTCGGCGTAATTCAGGATATCACTGAAAGGAAAAGAAATGAACACGCGATTGTAGAACGCGAACGAATGATGCGCGAGTTAGTGAATGCATCTTTTGAGGCAATATATCTCTTAAAACCGGACGGCACCATAGAGATAACAAATGAAATAGGGGCAGGAAGAATCGGATTGCGTACCGATGAAGCGCGCGGGAAAAATATTTTTGAATTCTTTGAACATGCTGCGCGTCAACTTCGGCACACCATGCTGCAAAAGGTTGTGGTGGAACGATCGCCAATTCGCTTTGTCGATCGGCTCAATGGAAGGCTGTTTGAAAACAGCTTATATCCAATTATCGATGATAATGGACTTGTGAGCTATGTTTCCGTTTTTGCGGCTGATGTAACCGAACGCATGCGCATTGAAAACGAGTTGGAAAAAAGCGAGGAAAAATATCGGGCAATTGTCGAACATGCATCCGAGGCGATTGTTATTGCCTACGAAACTCACATTGTGTATGCAAATCCCCAAACGCGGGAGTTGTTGGGATACGATGCGGACATCATCTATTCCCGACCGTTCATTGAATTCATTCATCCCGATGACCGTGAGATGGTGTATAATAATTATGCGCGCAGAATAAAGGGGGAGCCTGCGCCGTCGATGTACGAATTTCGTATAATCAATAGCGCCGGAGAAATGCGTTATGTGGAAATTCATCCCGTGGTTCTCAAATGGAACGATGGTGTTGCCACCCTGAATTTGCTGACCGACATTACTGAAAGAAAACAATTGGAGGAACGTCTTGCATCACAGCGGCAATTCCTCGAAAATCTTATCGAAGCAATTCCCTATCCTGTATTTTATCAAGATGCGGAAGGCAGATTTCTGGGATGCAATCGGGCTTTTGCGCAATTTTTAGGAGTTGAGCCGCATGATATCATTGGCAAAACGGTATTCGATATTGCCCCGCAGGAACTTGCGGAAGTATATCATGAAGCGGATATGATGCTCTTTCAAAAACCGGGAATCCAGCGCTACGAATCGCAGGCGAGGAATAGGGATGGAGAACTTCGCTTTGTTGTTTTTCATAAATCGACCTTTTCTGCACCGGACGGTTCTCTCGGCGGCATTATTGGTACTATGATTGATATTCATGAGCAGAAGAAAGCAGAAGAAAAATTGCTGTATGCCACACAAATGTCCGATATCAACCGGGAGCGGGCGGAAAAGCTTATGGAAGAAAAAGAGCTGCTGCTGAAGGAGGTGCATCATCGCATTAAAAACAATCTTTCCACCATCTCGGGTCTGCTTTCTCTACAGGCGCAATTGATGAAAGAGTCTTCTGCACAGGCGGTGCTCAATGATGCACGCAACCGTGTGCAAAGCATGGTGATTTTGTATGACAGGCTTTATACGCAGCAGTATTTCAAAAGCATGCCGCTTTCAGTGTATATTGATTCGCTGGTGCATGGGATTGTTTCACTGTACCCCACAGGGAATAATGTTCGTATTTTGCTTGACGTTGAACCTATAGAACTTCCCGCAAACAAAATGATGCCTCTGGGAATTTTGGTGAACGAGCTTGTGACAAACTCGATGAAATATGCATTCAACCGGCGGGAAAACGGCATAATTCAAGTCAGCGCGATTGAAAAAGGAGACAATATTATGCTTACTGTGGCAGATGACGGCCCGGGTTTACCTGCTGAAGCCCTTGAGGGCTCTTCGAGAGGGTTTGGATTAGAGCTGGTGGGTTTGCTTGTGAAACAGCTCAAAGGGAATATGCGAATTGAAACGGGGAAAGGAGCGAAATTTATAATTGAGTTCATGAAGAAATAATGATTGAAAAAAAGACACTATTACTCGTTGAGGATGAATCCATTATTGCCGCAGCCGAAGCGAGAATGCTGGAAAAACATTTTTTCACGGTGATTACCGCGCAAAGCGGCGAAGAAGCTCTTGAGCTTTTTTTGCGCAATCCTGAAATCGATCTTGTGCTGATGGATATTGACCTGGGAAGTGGTATTGATGGCACTGAAAATTATTACATGTGTTTTTGATGTTTTTATTCTTGTATCACAAACATAATATCGCGATAGATGTTGTCAAAGAAGTATCCCGATGCGCCGGGGGTATTCATCAACGCAGAGCCTGCGTCGCCGGGGGTCAGAGCCTCCGGGCCGGGAGGGGAATCATCATGAAGGAAATCATGCCTGCATACCTGGCGTAAAATTTGTTTAATGCGCGTCTTGTATTGTTCAGCAAGCCCCAGATGTCTGAGAAAATATTCCGACTCGGCATCTATATCATTGAACATAGTCCTTCGTTCCATTTCAATAGATTTCATTGTGTATGCGATATTGAGTGTTTTGAGAGCCGTGACGATTTTTTCGCTGCTTTTACGGGTACAGGGGGTAAGCGCAAGAGCCTGGCGGATGGTTCCAGAGAGCGTGTTGCTTGTGGTGTCATCTCCAATTAAAATCACAATTGTGCGGGAAAAACGCAGCATTTTCTCTATACCACTTTGTATGTCTGTAATACCATAAATGGAATAGGCGCACAATATCGCTGTCATTTCTCTGGCACGTTTTGCAGGGCTCTGACCCCGCCAGTCCTCCCAGCGGTATTGATCGATCGTGATATTCGTTTCGAATTCGTGGCCATGTATTTTTTCTTTGAAAATTGCCGCCATAGCGGATGAGGGTTCTATTGCCGTGATGGAGTAGCCTTTTTGGGCAAGGGGAATTGCGAAATGCCCGCTTCCTGCACCGATGTCGATCACATTTTTGCATCCCGTAAATATGGTGTGAACAAGTTTCACCAGCTCTCCCGGATACCCTTCTGCGGACATTCTCTGATCATAATCAAGGGCACATTGCGTATCATTAAATCGCATAGGGTGAGAATAGTGAGGGGATGGCTGTAATGGCAATCCCAATTTATGTTTTCAGTTAGAGCCGTGCGGCTGGTGTCAGAGCAAGGGGGACTTTGGTTTTCTGGGCTCTGACCCCTGTTTCGGGATATTGCGGGTCGATTGGAGGCTCTGACC
>DYLV01000078.1:0-7630 GCA_020721925.1 Leptospira biflexa | reverse complement strand
GGCTCTGACCCCTTAGGCTGGTGTCAGAGCAAAGGGGCTTTGGTTCTGGGCTCTGACCCCTGTTTCGGGATATTGCGGGTCGATTGGAGGCTCTGACCCCTTAGGCTGGTGTCAGAGCAAGGGGGCTTTGGTTCTGGGCTCTGACCCCTGTTTCGGGATATTGCGGGTCGATTGGAGGCTCTGACCCCTTAGGCTGGTGTCAGAGCAAGGGGGAATACCGTCTATCAAGACGGTATACAATTGCACAAGCTGTAGTGTGTGACGCGAACGGAGGGAGCTCAGGCATTAAGGAAGCTTTCGCCGGGGGTATTTGAGAGAATTTGTCGACAGTGCAACGCGTTAGCGTTGAGAATTTTGTACATAAGCTTCGCGGGCATGGCGGTACTGTTCCGCTTTTGTGACATCATATACGCAAAATCGGTTTTTGCCGAGGTATTTTGCCTCATATAGCGCGTCATCTGCCTGGGATTGCAGGTTTTCGTAGTCTTTTTCAATCGAACCGTTGATAATGATATTGGAATTGGAAAGATCATAAATAAGCTCTGACACTCCCGCGCTTACAGTGACTTTAATTATTTGTTCTTGAAAGAGAATTTCAATTGATCTTATTTTTTCGAAAAGCTTTTGGAGGTACTGTTTGGCGCCTGCAATATCAGTTGCGGGAAGTATCACGTCGAATTCTTCACCTCCGAATCGTATGACGTAATCGGTGGGGCGGGAATTGTTTCGAATGATGTCGGCAATCTCCACAAGCACCTTATCCCCAAGATCATGGCCGTAACGGTTATTAAACAATGAAAAATCATCAATGTCGAATCGAATGAGGGATATGTGGTATTTTCGAGGATCGGCATTGTGATAGATGCGCGATGCGGTTTTGACGATATTGGTGAGATAGTCTTTTTTGAATTTGAGCAGATTCGTTTTTTCGTCTATATTTACTTTCTGCTCTAAAAGATGATACTTTTCAAGCAGGGTGAAATATTCAAGTTCGGTCAGACGGAGGTCGTTAACAATATCATCGGTTATTGCATCATGTGCAAAAAGATGGGTGAGAAGGCGGATATGCCGTAGTTGAAATTCGTTCAGTTCCCGATCGCTGTTATTATCATTATTCATAGATTGCTCCCGGAGCGGAGAATCATTGGTCAATCATCGATAACGATTATATTCTCACAGATTTCTTTTGTAAAGAGAAAATCACAGAAAATGTCAAACTCATTTTTTTGCAGGGATGCTTTTTTGTGAAAGAATGGCAAATTCAAATCCATCAGCCAGAACTTTGAACGAGGCGGCGTTGATGTTCTCGGAAAGCGAATGCACTTTCCACACTTTCTCGCCGTCAGTGAAGATGATTGTTACTTCCACTTCGGTGCTTGTGCCTCTGCGTGCATCGAGGATATTGGCGCGATAGTCCACCAGGGAGATTTTTTCAGTTTCCGGGAAAAGAGGAATGAGGGCTTTTTTCAACACCTTCGCCAGCGCATCAACGGGACCGTTGCCGGTTGAGGCTTCATGGATGAAGCGGCCGTTTGCTTCTATTTGCACTGTCGCTTCAGGGTCGATCCCGTTGTCGATGAGCCGATATCCGCCGATTATCTCAAATGGCGGTGAATACTGCTTCAGCGAGCGTGCGATCGAAAGTTCGCGGCTGGCATCGATTATTTCAAAATTCAGCATACTTTATTCCTGATACAAGAAGGTGCGATAATTGCTTGAAATGTCAAGAAAAATTGTATAATTGCCGGGCTAATGCGCGCCGGATTGCGCAAAGAAATTTTAATTGATTTTCCATGTCGCTAACCCTGTAATGCCATCAGACATGTAAAAGTAATGCTTCTGCGTTTCCTGTGTAATATATTACGAAGCACCGTGATTATTCGGTTTTGTTTTTCACATGCACGCATATCGTTTTATATGTATAATATAGATAGTTTAAAAACGTATCAATTCGGTAAATGTTATTTATGGACGAAGTAACGATCATTTCGTATCCCGCTGGTCGCGATGATGCCCTTCTTTCGCTTACGGAGGATCGCTCGCGCTATCTTCTGCCTTTCGGAGGCCGTTTCCGTGTCGCCGATTTTACCATCAGAAATTCTTTTGCTTCCGGCGCGCGCCGCACCATTATTTACAGCAATGTTGATGATGGCCTTGAGGAGTATCTTTCCGCATACGGTGATTTTAAAAATGAAAAATTCCCGCGGCTGAAGATTGTCTCAAGCGAAAATCAGGATATTGAGCTTCTGTATAAACTCGTTCTGGACAGCAATACCAATCTTTACATTTTTTATACCGGCGACAACCCATCAATAATCGATTTTGAAAGCATTGTGCATCGGTTCAGGAAAACGCGAAAACACGCACTTCTCTACAAGATGCATTTCGGCGAACATGCAACGATGGCGTATACTATTCTTGTTGCGAACCAGAAAATGCTGCTCAGCGTCATCAATAACGCGATGGAAGAAAAACGCCGGGCGCCGAATGTGTTTGAGATGATTATCAATATTTTTCTGAACAGGGGAATAGAAATCTCAACCGCGCATGTCCATTACTGGCCCGTGCGGACTATTCCCGAATATCACGCATATCACCTCGACCTGATAAAATTCAAAGAGTTTTTTGATCTCTTTTATACATCTTCAGATCTTAAAGGGAATATTCATTTCGAAGGATACGCAAAACTCGGTGCGCATGCACGGGTGCGCCGCTCGCTTCTTGCAGACGGCTGCGATATCAATGGCATCGTGGAGGATTCGGTTGTCTATCCCGGAGCCGTGGTGGGCGAGGGCGCGAGTGTACAGGGATGTGTGCTCCTCCCGTATTGTTCGGTCGGATCCCGCAGCCACCTGTATCGCACCGTGGTGGATGAGCGTACCATTCCAGGTCCTGAATTCAATGTTGGTGAGCGCTGTCATGTTGGAAGCGAAGAGCAGGGTATAAAGAACAGCGATTATCCTCGCTCAATATTTTCAGGAGTGACCCTCCTCGGGAAGAACTGTTCAATTCCTCACGGGGCGAGAATCGGCGGTGCCTGTTATGTGGCACCCGGGAAGGGGTATGAATATTTTATGAAAAGCAAATCCCTCTACGATGGGATGTCCATACTGCGATGAGATTTTTCTGCGCTATAATCACTTTTTTGTGCATGAGTACCGCCTTTGCGGAAGAAATTGCGTTTCTTCCATACAAAATTGATGTCCCATCAAAGGAATTTCCCGTTTCTCTCGGCTCGGAGTATGCGAAGCTTTTATCCACTGGTGCCAGTATTGCCGGTCTGGAGGTGCATTCCCCCCGCGAGCTCGAAACAGACCTTGTGCGAAGCGGCATAAATCCGCAGGGAACTGTGACGGCAGAAGAGCTTTCCTTGCTCGGAAAAAGCCGCCTCATCGATCATTTCATCATTGGAACTCTTTATAAAAAAAAATCGGGATTTGTATCCGAAAGCATTCTTTTTTCGGTCAGAAAAGGGAGTGTAATAAGCAGAGCAAAAGTGTCTGCATCCGAGATAACTGAATTGGGAGAGCGGGAGCTCGCGTTCTTTTTTCCCGGCAAGGCGCGCTTTCCCGGGAAGCTTCCCGTCCGAAAAATGGATCTTGCAGTTGTGTTCGATTGTTCATATGCAATATCACACGAGTGGAAAAGCGTTCAAAAGGGGATTGCAGAGCTTTCCGCAGAAATGACCGGTAATTGGAATGATGATTCGCGCGTCAGCATCATTCCCTTCTCAAGTTTTCACGGCAATGCACATGCGGTACATTCATTAAAAAATGCATTTTCCCTGATGCATGCATTGAAAAATATTATGCCGAAAGGAAGCAGCAGCGAAAAAGCTTTTGAACAGGCATTTTCCCATTCAATCCGAAGCATGCGCTGGAGGGCTGATGCCGTAAAACAGGTGATACTCATTTCAAACACGCCTTTATCGAGAAATAATCGTTTACAACATATCGCACAATCAGCGCGGCGGAAGGGGATTGCAGTGCACACCATTGCGCTTGGCAGCATGTATGGCGAGGGGAGGGCGTGCTTTGCGGAGCTTTCAATCATCGGCAGCGGCAGCCATTTCGATACAGCCTATCATAAAAAACTGTTCGATGCTCGCGGAGAAGAAATAAACCTCTACCTTGAAGCAGGCAGGCTTTTTACTACGAACGGATATGATGGCCGCTGGAAGAATGGAGCTTTTGTCCGGAGGAATGGCCATCCGGCGTCGGCACGGCCGAAACACTTTTTGAAGGAGATATTCTTTGACGAAAGGAAAACACCGCCTGTTCCATCGAAGATGAGCCGGATCTATGCACAGTATTCGAAAACTCCAATAGTGCGGGAAGAAGGGCCTATCAGCAATATATCGAATGTCGTATCGATTCTGGCAGAAAAAGCATCAGGGGTCGGTTGGAGAAAATTAAAATCGCAGGGAAGAGTGCTTGTGTATCAGGATTCCCATTCCATCTGGCTTGATGTTATTCGGCCGGATGATCTTGAATTTTTCAGAAAAAAAGTGAAATCGGGCGAAGTATTTTTTCTCGGAGTTACCATTGAGGAAAAGCGCGACGAGCCCTTCGGCATTCGCTTCAATCCCGGCCGCTATGTTACCGATATTCCTTCAGAATATCTGCCCGAACTTCTCAAGGTGCGGCTTGAGAATCTTGTAAAAGGCAAAGAACATTATGCCACGTACGGGCTTTTCAATCCTCCAATATGGTTTATTGAACTCAAAGCTGAACGGGTGAAATTTCACAGGGAAAGCGACGTGCGCGATGAGTGAGAGCGAGTTTCGCTCAGAGCGCATCATGCAAAAGATTCATCCAAAATAAATGGATATGGGGTTTTGGTGCATACTCTATGGTTTATCTTTTGTTGACCTCGTCGGCAACAACAGAAAAACCGCGTCCCGCTTCGCCAGCGCGGGCAGCTTCAATGGCCGCATTCAAAGCCAGAAGGTTTATCTTGTCAGCGACTTCATTAATTGCGTTGATGGTTCCTTCGATATCTTTAAGATATTTTGCGAGCTCCGCAATCACTTTTACGGATTTTCCGATTGTTTTTTCTCCTTCTTCCGATTTGTTCATCGCATCGTTGATTCTGTCACCGAGCTTCACTATTCTCCCGCCGAGTTGTGCGCTTTCTGCGCTGATGCGACTTATGTCAGCTTGAACTTCCTCTGATTGTTGTAATTGTGTTGTGACGCTTTCGAGGTTTGATTCAAATGAAGATGACATCTCTTCGTATGAAGCTGTTGTTTCCTCCGCAATTGTTGCAAGTTCTTGGGCAATTTCGGTAAGGGAACTGGAAGCTTTATTGAGTTCCTCACTTGCATTGCGAACTTCCGTGGAATTCGCATCGATTGTGCCAACCATTCCTTTCAGAGAAGTGGCCATTTTATTAAAGCAGCGCGTGATGTATCCGATTTCATCTTCCTGCTGAATCGGTATGGAAATGTCCAGCTTTCCGGCATCAACCTGGCGGACGCCTCTTGAAAGAGTGATGAGCGGTGTTATCAATGTGCCCATGAAGAAGTATTGGTATCCGAATCGAATAATAACGAGCAATATAATGAGAATTAACGAAAACTTGAGAACTGTGGGGTGCATATATTTGCGATACGTTTCATACGGATATCCTACTTCGTAGACAATGCCTGTCTGCAAGTCTGCCCATCGAAAACAAAGCCTCCTGCCTACGCATTAGAATAATACACGGTATTGGAGTATATATGGTATTTTTTGGACGGCAATGAATGATGACAGAAAGTGTTTAAATTTCAACTACTTTTTTTGCGTGTGCACATCCAAGCTCAAATGCATTAAGTGCTTCCTCTGAGTTCTTCAACTGTTCGGTAAGTGTATCGGCAATAGCTTTTTTTGAAAGGGGGAGATTGCCGAGCGTATAGGCCAGACCGAGAGAGATGGTGTTGACCTGTCGCAGCGAGTGGAAGTTTTTCAGGGAGAGATCGTCGATATCGAAGACATGCACAACGCCGGTGGCTTCCTTCATGCGGGAATAGATTTTATCAGGCATTGGATATTGGAAATCTCCTATTCGCACATGCACCGGCATGAGAGGCCTGTTGTTGATGATGACGATCGATTTTTCATGTACATACCGCATCTGCCTCAGCGCTTCTAAAGGCTCCATAGCGATCATCATGTCCGCTCCCGCCGATGGGATAAGGCCGGAAATGGGAGCAGAAGAATTTTGCGGATGCAGGGGATAATATCGCACATTTGAGGTTACCACGCCTTCGCGCTGGGCTCCGCCTCTTCGTTCCGATCCCACGACGCCGATTCCGTCGCGTATTGCCGCAAGTTTAAGAATCGTGCCGAGAGAAATTGCCCCCTGTCCGCCGATGCCGCAGATGATGATGTCGTATCTCATGAGGCTTTTCCTTTGCATCGCCTGATCTCAACACGGGAAATTGCCGTGTTAGGGCAGATGTCCCTGCATGCGCCGCAATTGGTACACAGCGCTTCCTCGATGTAATAATAAAAAGAATTGCCCTCTTCAATTTTTCTAATTGCCGGACATCCAAGCTTTTCATAGCACTCATTGCATTTCTGGCAGATGCCCGGTTCTATTTGATGGAATGTCTCTTTGCTCTGAGGTACAAGCTTTTTTCTCCGCTCGTGCTGAAGAGCGCATTCCGCTTCCGAGATGATTACCCGTACCCCTGCCTTATCACGAATGGCGTCTTTTATGGCTGAAATAGTTGCTTTTACATTGAAAGGATTTACAGTTCGTACGTATTTTATGCCGATGGATTTCAGCAAAAGCTTCAGGTCAATAGGGGAAAACTTATCACCTTTCGGCGAGCTTTCAGTTGTGGGGCTTGGCTGATGCCCTGTCATCGCCACCCATTTATTGTCCAGAATAATAATCACCATGTTGGCGTTTTGCTGGACAGCGTTGATGAGTCCGGGAATTCCCGAATGGAAAAAAGTCGAATCCCCCACGTATGCCACGATTGGCTCATCGCCGATCACCTGCCGCATCCCCTGGGCGATACCCACTCCACAGTTCATGCAGGTGACCCAGTCGAATGCGCGAAATGGTGGGAGGCATGAAAGCGTGTAGCAGCCGATGTCGCCCGCGAAAATCGTTTTCTGGTCTGTCGCCTTAACGATTGAGTACACCGTTGCGCGGTGAGGACAGCCAATACAGAAAGATCCCTGCCGTGGAGGAATATCGGATGTCAGTTTTTTTTCGAGTTCGAGTGCACGCTTCATGCGTGAGGGAAGAGGTTTGGAAAAAACATTTGAAAGAGCGTGTGCGATGGTGTCAACATCAAGCTCGCCATAGGGAGGAAAAATGTTTTTCCCTTCAACCGGTATGCGCAATCCGCTTGAATATAACAGCGACTTGATTTGAAATTCGATAAATCCTTCAAGGTCTTCAACCACGATGATCCTTTCAACTTTTTCTGCGAACTTTGTAATTTCATCGACATTGAGAGGATGAGTAATGCCGAGCTTTAAAATCGGCGCCTCGTTTATGTTGAGAAGAGACAACGCCTCGATGAGATAGCTGAAATTCACACTCGATGAAATAAATCCTGTTGGGCCTTTTTGTGAAATTACGGTATTGAGCCCAAGCGAAGGAATATCGATGGCGAGCCTTGCTTTGG
>DYLV01000077.1 GCA_020721925.1 Leptospira biflexa | reverse complement strand
CACCTCATCAACACGAATGCCGGTTTATCACTACTATTCACTTTTACTCTGGCACTGAATTATTGGCACTGACTTATAACATAGACTTAATATTCAATTATTATCTCTGACACAACCTTCTGACACAACCTTCTGAAAGCAGGATTATTTGTGGCACAAGCATCTGCTCTGACACCACGTTTTCGGATGAGCTATTGCAAGAATGTATACGCTGAATTTATGCTAAACCTTTTTAGACGCCTTTCCTAATAAAAAAATCACTGTATTTTTTATCGCTTCCCATGATATGCTTCGTGAGCCAGTCTTTTAGAAAATTCATAAGTTCAAGCGAAAAAGAAGCTTTTCCTTCCTTAAATCGTTCGACAAAATCAATTACCTGCGAGGTCAGCTCATCGTGTTCCTGCTTGTGTTTCGAATATTCAGGATAATCATATAACACCATATATTCTTCCTCATGCTTGAAATGAATTTTCGTGTAATTCACCAGACTCTGGAGAATATCACCCATAGTCTTTCTGGCGCTGCCTGCAGAAAGCGCCTGATTGAGTTTATTAACAAGAGCAACAAGCTGTTTGTGCTCTTTGTCGAATACCGAAACACCAACACTTAAAGAGTCGTTCCATTCAATGAAATCCATATCGTCCTCCTAAATCACCATCATTCTAATATATTATAGCCATTTAACTCGATCTTTCAAAAATTTAATTGATGCGCACATTTAGAGTGTTCAATCACAATTCCAGCACCAATCGACACCGAAGACGCGTCCATGGCTAATCCCACCGCAATGAGGAGTATTTCTATTTCTTGTGGTGTTCCGCTTCATGCATATTTAATGTTTCTTTTCAGCACACAATTGTTCCGCACGCTTCTTTATCATTCTGGTGACGGTCATTACCGACGAAACATTCACGCCCACTGTAATTGTCTGCTGCTCATCTTCGAATTTCTGAAGCATCGTTGAATAATTTTTCGTAGCACCAATATAGCGCACGAGCGTGCCTTTGGAGTTTGGAGTGAGCCTCCATTCCCAAAAGCTTCCTCTAAGATCGCCCGCAATCTGAGCGATACGTATGATCTTTTTCCCCGGATCCGTTAAATATTTCAAGGTATAGCGCTGATTGACAAGCGGCACGCTAATTTCAAATTTCACGGTGGTTTCCCTGCCGTCCTCGCTTCTTGTTTGAATTTTTGAATACACCACCCTTGGCATAAATTCGCAGTAATGATCAAGATCCAAAATTACATTCCAGACAAGATCTGAAGGCGCGTTTATCTGCACCAGTGCTGATGCATATAAAAATTTGCCTTCACCGGATTGCTTTACCGTAAGCACCGGTCCCTCTGCAAGAAGGCCTGCAAGATCGAGTCCGTGAAGATCAAATGCACACAACAAAAGAATAGCTGGTACACAAAAGAAACGAGAAATGGTTTTCATTATTTCCTCCAGTATATTTGCACATATACATGTTTTGCTGATTATCGCAATTACTTTTTACTAAAAAAACCCCCGGGAGGATGCGGGGGTCTTCAATCCCATACCATGTAATCTTTTTCACGTAACGAGGGCCTGGATTCTCTGCATAAAATCATTTATTTGAGCGCCATACTCAGGTGCTCCTTCTATGGTCACAAACCCTTTCCCTACCGCGCCAACAAACTCTTCATCTCGTAAAAGAACCGCAAGTGCACCATCCACGCCGTGAAACTTCATATGAACGAAGGGGCGCCGTCTTTCATAAACCCCCCTTCCCGCCTTGGTATTTCCCGCCTTGACACGAAGATACGCCGCGATGTCTGTCCCTTCAACCGACATCTGATAGATCCTGTCGGGCTGCTTACTTGTCCATTTCATCATATCCGGATCCCCGCCCTTATTGTACTGACTGAGCGCGGTGGTGATCATATAGAAAGCCAGCTTTACTTTCAGATATTTCTTTTCATACGATTTCGGGCGTGCATTCGGCATCATGATTTTTAGACTTAAAAGAAGCCCCATCACCTTCATCAAAAGGCCAGGTTTACTCATTCCTTTAATTGAAGGAAAGACGGGTTTCCCTGCAAGCATATCATTCATCTTCTTTACGCTTTTAAAAGAAAAGATGATATCCGCTTTTTCAAATACCCCCTGCTCTACTTTGAAATCGCTGTTATCAAAAACAAGACATGCGCCTATTTTCTCCCCATCGTTGTGTGCAACAAACTGCACGCGCGCCTTTACATTCTCAAATTTTTTCTTCATGCTCGGCACATCATTCAGCACGACTTTCATCACGGGAAATACTGCCCGCATGAAAATCCTCGCCGCCATAAGTTCTCGTTCAGTGGCCGCCATATCACACCTCGTCTTCCCAGCTTTCGTCTTCTTCAAACTCTTTGCCCATCACCTGACGGACTTTCTCAACGATTCCGTTTGTATCGAGCTTATAATACGAATAGAGGTCTTCAGGATATCCAACTTCTGCAAAGCAATCTGGAATTCCGACCTTTTCGAACGCACAGCCTTTTCCGCTTGCGGCAATCACATCCGCCACAGCGCTTCCAAGTCCCCCATGAATATTATGGTCTTCGAAGGTTATTATGCGCCGCGTTTCTTTGACCGCTTTGAGAATTGCATCTTCATCTATTGGTTTAATGGTATGCATGTTGAGCACGCGCACCGAAAGCCCGTCTTCTCTCTGCAATATTTTTGCAGCCTCCGCTGCCTGAAGCACCGTGATACCACAGCAGATGAGCGTGATGTCCGTTCCTGGACATACCTCATACGCTTTGCCGATTTTGAAGCCATAATTTTCATCTTTATAGAAAGGGGGCTCAAAACCGCGGCCTATTCGAATGTATACCGGACCGGGATGCTCCACGCACGCCTTCACCGCGTTGGCGGTCTCTATTCCGTCGGCCGGCACAATCACAGTCATGTTCGCAAACGATCTGGTAATGGCAATATCCTCGGTACAATGATGAGTGGTACCCGCAGCGCCGAACGATGTCCCCGCATGGGTGGCGATGATTTTCACATTGAGCTTCTGGTAGCAGATATCGGTACGCACCTGCTCTGCCGAGCGCATGGTGGTAAATACTGCCATTGTTGACACGAAGGGTATCAGGCCCGATTTCGCCAATCCCGCCGCGATGCCAAACATGTTCTGCTCGGCAATTCCCACATTAAAAAACCGTTCGGGAAATTTATCGCCAAAAAGGCCTATCTTCGTCGACTTTGCAAGATCCGCCGACAACCCAACTATTTTCGGATATATCTTTCCAAGATCGCATAATACCTTCCCATAAATTTCTGCCTGAGTTAAAGTATTTGCATCATACACTGTCCAGGTGGTTCCTGTTACTTCAGCCATTGTATACTACCTCCTGATTATTATCATAACAATGTCGCATGGTCATCTCATTTCCCATACATCTTATCGACGGACTTACGCGCTTTATCGGCAAGGACGGAATCGATGCTTCCATAATGCCATTTCACTTCGTTTTCCATGAAATCCACTCCCTTCCCTTTTACCGTATGTGCGATAATCACTACCGGGGCGCTTTTCTCAGATTGGGAGTAATCGACCGCCGCGGCAAGTTCCTCGAAGCTGTGGCCGTCGCATTCCCGTACAATCCATCCGAAGGCTTTCCATTTATCGGTAAACGGCTCAAGCGACATCACCTTTTCGGTGGGCCCATCAATCATCAGCTTGTTTCTATCCACGAAGGTGGTGAGATTTGTCATCTTGAAATGCGCAGCCGCCATAGCAGCTTCCCATACAGTTCCTTCATTGCACTCGCCGTCACCCAGGATACAATAGGTTCTCCATGTTTTATTCTGAATACGCGCGCCAAGCGCAAGTCCCACCGCGATGGAAAGCCCATGTCCCAGAGAACCCGTAGAAACATCGACTCCTTTGACCTTATTTCCATCAAGGTGCATTCCGAAAGGAGATTTAAAATGATTGAATTCCTTAAGCTCATTTTTATCGAAATACCCGCGATTTGCGAGCACCGGAGCATAACCCACTCCGCCATGGCCTTTACTGAGCACAACGCGGTCGCGATCTTCCCCGTCGGGACGTTTTGGATCGATATTCAGATACTTGAAATACAAAAGCGTCATGATTTCCACCATGCTGAGCGCACCGCCAATATGCGCACCTCCCGCCCAAACCGTGGTATCGATAATGTCGCGGCGAATTTGCCACGCCCTTTCTTTTAATTCTTTTACATCCTGCTCTGAAAGCGGCATGATTTCCCCCCTAAGTGATATAGATATTGAAATCGGTATTTACTTATACTGCGCTTTAATTACCTTGAACGCGTCATCAACGATATTCCACGTGCGCGTGATATCGGCATCCGTATGGGCGGTCGAAATGAACCAGTTATGATGCGAGGTGAAATAGGCACCGCGCCTGGTGCATTCGCCGCACCACTTTTGATGCAACATCTCACTTTCATCATCGGTAATGCGAAGAAAGGGCATCGATGGAGCACCGGTTACCTTCAAATTGAATCCGTGACTTGCGGCAATCTTCACCATTCCATCTAAAAGCTTTTTCCCGCGCTCAAGCATAATTTTCGGTCCATTAATGCGCTTCAGCTCTTTCAACGTTGCCAGAGCTGCTGCCATCGGAGCCGACTGAAACCAATAGCTGCCCGTATAAAACACTTTTGCAGCCTCGCTTTTCAGTGAATCCTTACCCATAAGTGTGGAGATAGGATGCCCGTTTGCAATTGCTTTGCAGTAGCACACGAGATCCGGTTTAAAACCAAAATAGGCGTGCGATCCGCGCATATCAAACCTGAACCCGCAACGTACATCATCGACAATAAGAACAATCCCTTCCCTGTTGCAAAGCGCCTGTACCTTTTGCCAGTATCCCTCTTCGGGGAGTTCATTATCCATAAAAGTGGGATGATGATATGGGGTTGCGATAAACGCTGCAATTTGTCCCGGATTTTCCCGTACCGCTTTTTCAAATTCATCGAATCGGTTCCAGCGAATCCGTATCATATTGGCATAATCTTCCTCGATAAGCCCATGGTGACCGGGAGCCTGCATCCAGGGCGCAACACCGTGATATCCACCCTTTATTGCCATGATTTTCTTTCTGCCCGTTGCAGAACGCGCGATCATAATCGCATAGTTGGTGACATCGCCTCCGTTTTTCGCAAAAAACGCCCAGTGCATTCCATCAATCAAATCTACTAAATATTCCGCAAGTTCCACCATCACGGGCGAGGCGCCCATCAGGCAGCTGCCCGCTTTCTGATATTTCGCTGCGGCAGCCTCCACCTTGGGATGATTATATCCGAGCACTATCGGCCCGTATGCACACATATAATCGATGAATTCATTACCATCGACATCCCTAAAGCGCGATCCCTTTCCGCTTGTCACATAAAAAGGATAATCTCCTACAGGAATAAGCGGCGCAGGACTGAAGTGTCCATAGATGCCGCATGGAATTACCTTTGTCGCACGATTAAAGAGCGCATGTGATTTTTTATATGAATATGCTTTCATTCTCATACTCCTTCATCAGGAAAGATACGCCGGTATACGATCGAGCACCAGGCTTAAAACATCGAGCATTGAGGTCTGCCCTTTTATTTCCACGTCGCCTCGTACAATTGCAGTAAAGGCATCCACTTTGCCGTTTAAAAAATCATTTGCTTCCTTCATTCCTTTCATTGCCATTACAGCCATCGGGCGCTGCACCAGCCCCTTCTTCACATCGATGCCAGCTTCATCAAACATCAGATACGCTCCCGGGCCTGCAGGCTGCACCATAAGCTGCACTGCTCCTTTGCCGATAGACCCTGTGACGAGCTTTCCGATATGATCGTAGAGCGCGATTTCACGTGACGCATACGCCGCAGTGGCAAGCGTGAAACGAGTATTGATCTCAAGATACTTCTGATCTTTCAATAACTCATCGTTGGGTTTGAGGTAATAGGCAAGTTTGTCGGTGAGCACGGGAAACTTCTTTAAAAGAAATCCAACCTTTGTGAATCCCCGCAAAAGTATTGGGTTTCCCTTTCCGTCGAACATTTTATTGAGCTGTGCGGGCGAGATGAAAAAAAGCAGGATCGATGCAAAATGCTTTACCCCTTTCCCCACCGTACATTTTCCATCCTTGAACACGATAAACGCTTTGGGACCACCCAGTACGGAAAACTGGATTGAAAGATTCCAGTCCTTCACAAAATCCCGCATTTGTTCATCATACACAACAAGCTCCTCCAGATTCTGAAGAACCGCAAAAAGGTTCAAATGCGCTTTTACTTTTTCATAGCTCATCTGTATGCTCCCAATTATTATGAGTGATTACTTACTCAATAGTTTCCTCGTATTATTCTGTCAAGACAAAAATTATTCTTCCACAAAAAAATGAGTGATTATTCACTCTTTTTTTGTTTTTTTCTTGCAAAATATATCTTTTCCGCTTAAATGGATATATTAATACTATCTTCATGCGCAATAACTCCTCAAAATACTTCTTATAATGATTGATATATAAGGAATCCCGATGAAGTGGACTGAATTAGCACAATTCGACAGCACAAAAACTCCTGAAAACGGGCGTTTCTTCAAAGAAACGTTCGACAGAATATCTGCTGAAAAAAAAGAGCGAATACTCAATGCCGCCATCGTTGAATTTGCCCAAAAAGGGTTTAATGCGGCCAATATCAACCATATCGCCAAAAACGCCGGCATCAGCATAGGATCAATGTATAATTATTTCGCTTCAAAAGAAGATCTCTATCTCACCATCATCGACTATGGATACCAGCTGCTTGAATCGGTAATATCGCGCATCGACCTTTCGGGAGGTAGCATTTTCGACAAATTCGAAAAGCTTCTCCGCGCGGCGCAGGAATACTCGCGTAAATATCCTGAAATTACTCACATATACATTGACATATCCACCGAAGGCCTTTCCCCTCTTTCAGAAAAGCTTTCGCGAAAAATGGAAACTATTTCCGCGCTGTTCTATCAGAGCGTTATCGAAGCCGCAAAAAAAGAGGGCATTGTGCACTCCGATACTGACTCAAAGATAGCCTCCTTTTGTATTGACAACATCATCATGATGGTGCAGTTCGCATACGCGTCGCAATACTATGCCGAGCGATTAAATATCTTCACCGGCATTGACCCGTCGCAAGAAAATTCCGAAGCGCTGATCACAGGTATCATGAATTTCTTGCGAAGAGCACTTGGAAGCGCGTAAAAAAACCATGGGCAAGGGCTTCGATAAGCCACTGGCAGTTTTATCTTCGGCTCCATGACAGGATACTGCATAACCAGAAGCCTGACCGGAAGATGAATTTGTTGATGCTGATGGTATTTTTGTAAGATACGCAAAAGCAGGTGATGGTCACACGGCCGGGCCCTGCGCAAAATCCCGCTGGTAAGTAAAGCTTTTGCGGCACCTGCTCCGCGATTCCACTGCCTCTTATAAATTTTCCAAACTTGCAGAAATGCGATTCGCAAATTTCACTTCGAGGATCGATAAAGACATACCGCCCGGGCCTATTGCACCATACCTGTCGAATTGAGGCAATCAATACAGGCAATTGCGCGGAAATACAATACTGACTGCGACATTGGATATGAGCTGGGCGCCACCACATGCCCACCCAGAGCCATTCGGCTCACACCGGAAAATCAAAACAAAAAGCGGATGGCACCCATCCGCTTTTTTATTTTAAAAACAAGCAGATATTATTCGGTAACTGCTTCGATATTTGATACCGGCGGTATTGTGTCCACATACACCTGGAGAATCGATACCGGAGAAAGATTTCCGGCTTTATCAACCGCGCGCGCTTCGAGGCTATGTTCTCCGTTCGTGTTGAACATAAGTTCGCTGGTATATGGGATGAAATCGCCTCGCCCATCAACACGCATAAAAATCGTCGCGACACCAGATGCCTCGTCGGCAGCTTCAATGGTATACTTCGCAGTATTTGAAACGACTTTCACGCCGGCTTTATCGATAAACTGCTGATTGCATTTAATTTCCACCTTCGGGGCCACATTATCGGTCTGCATGGCCACGGCGCTTTCTTTCAGCTCCACAGGATTTCCCGTCTGGTCAACCAGCTTCAAAACGAACGATTCCTGAGTATTGAGCACATTGTCGGTCGCCCGCACTTTCAGGTTAACCTGACCATCGGTCGGAATCGCAAAAGGTTCGCGATAAGTCATAAAATCGGTTCCATTGATCGAATATTCAACAGATTTCACGCCCGATATATCATCCCGTGTATCGACTTTAAAACGAAAATCTTTCGACACAAAAATTTTATCACCCTGCCGCATCAACGGCTGGTTTGAAGTTACAATAATCGTTGGGGCTGTTGCATCGACGATAAATTTATAGGACTTGGCATCTTCCCTGTTGCCTATCTTATCTACTCCCCAATAGCTAATCGCATGCGGTCCTTCCTGCTCCACGCTGAAAGGCGCAGAATACACCTGCGTATCCCGCGCATCGATTTTATACTCGATCTTATCGGAATAAATGTTATCAGAGGTCGAAAGCTTAAATTTTACCTTGGGATTCACATACATATTGAGCCCCCGCACATAAATCGCAGCGAGCGACGAAGTAGTCACCACGCTCACTTTTGCCGCTTCCGGCTCCCGCTTCGCATCTGTGACAGCCGGGCTTTGTTCTCCTGCTTTTTCCTGCGGTTGCACTGCTGCTTTTTCCTGCGGTTGCACTGCTGCTTTTTCCTGCGGTTGTGTTGCCGCTTTCTCCTTCGGCTGCTCTGTTGCCGCTTTTTCTTCAGACGGCACCGGCTGCTGCGAATACGCACGCGGATAAACAGCCAATCCCACAATCAGACATACAATAAAAAGAACGGATTTTTTCAGCATTATCGCTCTCCTCCCTAATGGTATTTCGTTTTTCCGTAATGGGAAAACCATGTACGCGCGTTAATTTGCACCTTTCCTCCGGGAATCCGGAGTTTTCTGGCTATAGCTTTGTCCGCCGGGTGCTGGATGGTAATAATAAAACTTCTTGATATGTTGTCAATATATTTTTCTGCTCTTATTAAAAAGGTTTTTTATGCTGGAAAAAAAATCCCGGCCATTCATATCATTACATCGCGCAGGATTAATATGTGCATGTCTTGCGCGCAGAGGCGTACAAAATTCGCTTTTGATCAAATGACAGAAATGGTAAAATTATCGATGAATGCCCGAGTGCACAATGATGCCGCCCGCCAGTTATCATTCAAAAAGTGTTGCGCCGTTATGGCGCCGGTGATATTCATATTCATCACGTGCGCGCCTGGATTAGTTCTACGCGCTGAAACCATTTTCAGCAATATCGACCAGGTCGCAAAATCCCTTGCCGCCAATCGTATTGCACCATCGAAGTTGAAAGACATGAAGGTAGGGAAAAGCGGATACTACTATCTTCTCGATAACGAGGGCACCGTCCTGTCGCATCCCAATCAATCCATTGAAGGCATAAATTTTTCGGGGATCCCCATGGTTAAAGCCATTCTTGAAAAAAAATCGGGCTGTTTCATCCAGTTTTTCGACGGCAGGGAAAAAATCATCGTGTTCAGAAATGCCGAACCGCGGGGAGTGCTATGCCTCACCATCGATTCCGAAGAAGTTGAGGGAGGAAGCGAAAAATGCCAGAGATTGGAGTAATCACTTTTCAAGCTTCGTTTTTGCAAGGTTTTCCATTTTTCTGATTATTTCCCGAAATCTGCTCGCATCTCCCGAAAGAAGCGGACCGGCCTCTGCAATGGCCTCGTGTTGATATTTCCCCTGCTGCACTTCGATCCGGTAAAACGCATTGGGACTCGGCGCGGAATAATGATTTTTTAAAAACCATATTCCCATCTTATTGAGGAAATCGAGGAGCTTTGTGTATTCATCACGATCAAGTCTGGCAAGAAGTTTCCTGTTATTGTAATTGTCAATATTGAGATATATCTTTTCCCCGTGCCGCTCGATGGCGATAGACCATTCTTTATGTTTTACCAATTTTGCATGGTAGCTTACCACAATTCGGTAATCAACACCGCCATTTGACATCATGAGTGCACAAACGATAAAAGCAACAACACTTCTCATTTCGCAATCGCTTCACTGCCCATAAAATAAAGGCCAAGTGCGGTCACAATGATCGAATGATCGATGGTGCCGTTGGTCAGCATTTTTTTCACTTCGTTGCGCGAAAATGTCTTTACTTCGATATCTTCCGTCTTATCTAAATTCTGCGCACCAGCTTTGCGGCAATTTTCTGCAAGATAAAAGTAAATGTAATTGTTCATGATAGCGGGATTTGCCGCAAGCTTTTTTATAAGAATGATTGAACCGGCTTCATAACCAGTCTCTTCCCTCAATTCTCGTTGCGCGGCAAAAAGCGGATCTTCTCCGGGTTCAATTAAACCCGCAGGCGTTTCGAGGGTGAGTGTGCCCGTACCAAGCCGGTGCTGAACTACAAAAATAAAATCGCCCGCTTCGTCGAGCGCCACCACATTAATCCAGTCTGGCGTATTGAGAATATAGAATTCGTGCATCTCTTTTTTCTGTGGATGAGAGCATGTAAGCTTTTTCAGGGTAAAAATTCCTGTTTGAAAAACAGAATCATTTTTTTCTATCTTCCATTCAGCCATCAGCGCATATTCCCCGATTTTTTCCATTCTTCTATGAATTCTGCTATCGAATCAACCATGACATCGACGCGTTTTTTGCCCAGCTGTGCATTTGACTTTTTCACATCATTGAGTGTCCATATTCCATTTGATGAAAATTCATGGCTCGCCCCGCCCTTCCCGGTGGCTTCGGGCACCCCAATCCATTCATCCCACACCTTCGCCATGGCGGGATTTTTCTCAAAAAGCTCTTTAAGTTTATGGGGCTCCTTTGTAAAAGCAAATTTCAATTTCGGATTTTCCGCTCTTTCCATTCGTACGAGTTCCGGATGTAGATAAAGAAGGATTGATGTCTCTCCAAGCCCCGCATGCCAGTCGAAGAATTTTTCGTAGGTTTCGGGAGGCACGTCTTTTCTGATGGTCCCTCCAATGCCTATCGCCATCGCAGTTGCGGAGGTGGTATGATTGATGCGGTGAATGAGCTTCGCCTGCACAATGTTGTTTCCGCCGTGATAGTTAAAAAACATAATTTTCTTAAAGCCATGCCGAATGAGCGATGACACGCATTCGAAAAGGTATTGTTCGAGCGTTTCGGTTTTCACGCTCACCGTGCCCGGAAAACCCATATGGTACTCGCTGTATGCAGCAAAAACAAGCGGTGCAACGATTACGCCGGTTTTTTCAGATATTTTTTTTGCGATGCCGAATGCTTCGTAGAAATCAGTGCCGAGGGGCAGATGCGGCCCCTGCTGTTCCGTGCTTCCCAGCGGAATAATCACCATGTCATGTGTCTTGAGGTATTCACGCACGTCTTCCCATGTCATTTCCTGAAGCACCAGCGGTCTGCGCGCTTCCTGCGCAAATGCGGTAACGGTGCAAAGCAGTACGGGCATTAGACGGCTACAGACAATTTTCAGCAATCGGCTCATTTTACATTTACATTCCTTTCAGTGAAATCGGAGGAACGCTTCCCGGAAGGTTGATGATGCTCAAAAGCCTGCCTGGGGAAAGAAGTCGCTCTTCTTTCCATGCGTCAATTTCGTCGTAATCGGGATACTGAAGCTTTTTCTGATAATCGAGTGCGCCATGAATCACATAGTGCCAATAGATGCCGGCTGTAAGCGGATGCCAGAATCGACGCTTCCTTCCTTTGGGATATGTATTCGCCCAGATGGTGCGCAGTGCAATGGATCGTTCATCGAACGGCAGTGCAAGCACATTCATCCGGTATGCGGTAGGAAATGTATTCCACATCTCCTCCGCATTGCTCGGATAATAAATTCGCACCACGGTTCCCAGTTCCCTGACTACCTTGCCCACCGACCGCACCGCTTTATCTTTTAATAAATCACCTTCAACGATTGCGATGCGCCCCTGTTCGTACATCGTGCGGATGTATCCGTATGCGTCGGGATTGCGAAGCCAGCCGAAATCCCTGTACCGGGGTGAGGGTTGGGCAATGCGAAGATAATGCCTGTGGAGTTTTTCGCGATAATATCGATAGACCCATACAATGCGATTGACTTTATCGTCAGCGCGATAGACATTTTTGATTATGTTCTCGGCCTTTTTCGCGTTGCGTTCCTCAAAAAGAGAAATAAACTCTTTCGGGCTACTGGCTTCCTTTACCAGAGCCCGTATCATGCGGTGCAATCGGACTACATGGATATCGTAATCGAGCAAGAACGCAAATCGGCTTTTCGCATATGCAATGAACGAATAATTCGCTTCCGCAGCTATGCCCACGTACGCGCCGCCTAAATTTTTAATGTAGGGCATAAAGAGATAATGCTGACTTTCATTGCTCGTCACGTAAGAGAGAGGATCCTTGCAATCAACACGCGCCCATGCGGCCTGATCGCAAAGAGGCTTATCGAGCACGTCGTACTCAATTGACGACATGATATTTTTCTCCGATTCAGTTAAAGGCATCAGGGCGCCTGGATCATCGGGAGGATTTGTAATCATCCAGCCTGGCGGATTGTTGAGATACGGCGATGATGATGCACACCGAAAGGAAAGCCTGTTGCCTCCGCTGTGCACTCGCTCGAGCAGCCG
>DYLV01000076.1 GCA_020721925.1 Leptospira biflexa | reverse complement strand
TCTTCGATCTGTATCGAAGCTGGTTTGCCGATTCCGCCAGAAAAGTCTCTGTGATGACCATCAACGCAACAGAGGGCGGCGCGCGGATTGCGCACACGATTGAGCGACCGCTTTCCGAGGTGATTGCGTCGCTGCCATCGCCTCGCAAAAGCCCTGAAGCGCGTATTGCCGATTCTATTTCATCCTTATCGTCGGCAAACCCCGGCAGGTTGTACGAGGAGTTATCGAAATTGCTCTCTATATTACATGCAATTGCGGATAAAGCAAAAAACATCACATTCCATTCCGAAGCCATTATCAATGAAGGGATTCATGGAGAGGCGGCACCGGTCATCGCACCGATGCTCAAAAAAACGCATGTCTATCTTGCCAGACATCCTGAACTTCCCGCCGAACGTGCGGCAGCCCTTTTAACCGGCGAAATCATCAAGGCGATTGCACAAATCCATCCTCATATTGCAAGGCTCCACCGCCGTCTGGGGGGACTTTTATAGCCATCCTGCCTCCCGCAGGTTTTTCTGAAAGCAGAAATCTTCATAAAGGGCCATTATGCCTTCTGCCGATAATACTACTGGTGCGCCGCGGAAGCACACATGCCGTCGCCTGCGGCAGATTCACACAGAACCCATCAAGAATTATGGTCATATATAAATCAATATTTATAAACTAAAGCGATGAAATCGAAAATGCGAAGATATTTCAATTGTTACGCACTCTCACCGGCTGTGTGCGCAATCGTAATTGGAGGCCTTATTGTCATGCTTCCAAACCTTCTTCCCGCGGCGCGTACAACGGAAATACATCACCACGGCATAATCGACTGGAAATCGTGCGTGGTTTCATCAAAAGCATCGGCTTCCTTCGAAACAAACGAAAAAGGCATTCCGATTGCACCCATCAGCGAAACGGAAAGCACGCTCAGCCGCGCCCGTTCTCAGGCCTATATCCGTGCGAGAGAGCGTGCACTTGAAAATCTCGCCGCTACCATCCGCAAAATCCGCGTCGACGGCGAAAAGACCGTTGCGGACATCCTCGGCGAGAAAGAAGAAGCGCGCAGCAAACTTTCCGACGCAATCGCACACCTGGTTTCTTTCAGAGAAAAGCCCGAAGGCTTTTATACTGCAAGCTGTGAGGCATCCATTCGCTTTGGCGATATAATCGTCGCGCTCTCGTTTGATTTCCCCGAATTGGAATTTCCAGTTCGCGACGACGCGAAAATCCGCACGGATTACACCTCGCTCGTCATTGACGCACGAGGGCTTGAGATACACCCGATGCTTTTCCCTTCCGTCTATACCGAACACGGTTTCGAACTATATGGCCCCCGTTTTGCAAAAGCATCACGCGCGCGAAAATTGGGCATTGCATCATATTGCCGTTCAGAAGATGAAGCCATGGCCCATAGAAAAGCCAGTACACGGCCATACTATGTCGCCGCGATTCGCGCGCTTCGAGGCTGTCCGGTCATCGCCGACCGCGACGCGCGGAGAATTTTATCGAGTCCGGCAACAAAAGAAAACTTGAAAAATTGCAACGTTATTATTATTCTTTCATCAAAGGAGCAATAGCTCCTGTGAAAAACCACCTGAAATGGATTACTGAAACACCATGAACCCGGTTTTCAATATACTCGCCCGAATCCTTTCTGGCATCGATCACCTGATAGGAGGAATCGATAAACGCACCCTCGAAACGGTCAAACAGGCGGGATACCTGCTCGCGTTTGTGCTTATCGCAGGAAGTGTGGGTTTCGGCATCTACAAGGGAAGAGAGGCCGCGCGAATCGGCGCCATGCCAAGTTTTTCCAGCATCAATGAAATTTTCGAGGTGGATGTGAAACGCGCAAGGAAAACAGGTTTTTCGCGCACTCTGATGGAAAGCGATCAGATCAACGAGATCGCCGATCCCGAGCTTCGCCGCATTCTCTTCCCCACGCAGGCAGGTCAGGAACCCTCAGTGAGCGATACGATTGTCGAACCCGAGGCTTTTCATAAAACGGCCGCCCCAGCGGAAACCGACAGGCTTTCCGAAATAGACCGCACGGATGAAAAACCACAAAAATCTGACGTGAAGCCTCTTTCCAAAAAAGATGAAGCGACACATCCGGAGACGATACCTCCCGATGCTGAAGAAGGAGCCCTTCCCCGAAAAAGCGGCGTCGATGTGCGCGGCGGATCAAAAGAAAGCGATTCTTCTTCTATTTCCTCCGGAAAACCCATTCGCGTGCAGGGGAAAAAATCGCCGAAACCGCTTGACAGGGGCCCAGAGGTACTCGATAAATGAGCCATCAGGCGCCCATCCCGCTGAACGAACGACCGATGAAATTGCGCATTCGAATAACAACACTGCGGTTCATCGTATTGCTGATGATATCGTGTGGCATATATTTTGCCTCAGAATCGCTAACTTTCAAAAATGCCTTCAGCGATGAAAACAGAGCGGAAGATATTGTAAAAAAAATAATCGGCAGTGAAAAAATCCAGCAGCAAGAGCTGAAGGCAAAGCCTGTTCCCCCGTTTCCCGGGGAACCTGCAATTCAAAAAAAAGAATCTACCCCGGCCGAGAAGAAGCCCCAACCTCAAGAAAAGAACACCCCGCAGGTGCCAATTCCAAAAAAAGATGCGCCATCGCCGGGGGAGATGCCCTCAAAGAAAAAATCAGAAACCACCATGCCTTCCATACAGGATGAAGGCGACAGAGCGGGAATAGCACCCGGAGGAGAGAAATCCGTAATCACAAAAGACCGGAAAAAGAAAGCCGACTCGAAAGGCCAGGCTTCCGCCGATGAAGCGCTCTATAAATCGGGCATCGATTTTTTTAACGCCAATCTTTTCGAGGCATCTATAAAATCATTTGAAGAGTTGAAAACAAAGCATAGAGATTCTCCCCGTCTTCACAGCGCCCTTATTTACTCGGGCAAGGCGTATATGCGCATTGGAAACTTTTCAAAAGCATCGGAAGAGCTCTCATCTGTTCCGAACGAATCCGGCGAATATCCTGCCTCGCTGTATCATCTGGCAGAATCTCAGATCGGCATGGGGAAAAAGGATGAAGCCATTGCCACCCTGTATCGCCTGGCAACACAGTATCCCCAGACATCCCTTGCGGATGATGCGCTTGTCCATTTGAGTCAGATTTTTCTTCAGGAGAAAAAGGGACATCAGGCCCTCGAATCAGCAGTAAAAATAATCCGCCACTACAGCGACCGCGAAACCGTTGATGACGCATATTTTATGATCGGGCAGATCTATGAAAAAGATCCGGTTTTACGCGACGTGGAAGTTTCTCGAAAAATCTACAGGATTTTTTTGCAGAAAGCGCACGATGGAGATAATCACTTTACCGATTCTCCGCTTCTGCGAAGAGTAAAGAGAGAACTTAAATCGCTTGAGAAGCGGTATTTCCGACACGAACGCTAAAGCGCTCACCCTCTCGCCACTACGATGCATTGATGATAGGAAAACGTGGTAGACCAAAATTACGCTTTGCTATTTCAGGGCAACATTCATTTCAAGCTGGCCGAAGGGGCTGTAGAGGTTAATTCCCAGAGTGGTTTGCTTTACCATTGTAATGGTAAAATTCTTTCCGTCGATGACAGTGGGGGTGGTCATTTCGATTCTTTTCCCCGAATAGGCAAAAAGGTTCATTGCGTTTCCGGTGATCATATTGGCAAGTTCGCCTATGATATCCTTGTACTCGGTTTTAACCTGATCCTCGGTAATTCCCGGGGCGAGTATGCTTGCAATTTTAAATACCATGCTGTAGCTCATGCTGTACACCACTTCTCCTGTCACGGCACCGGTGATGCCGATTATAATCGCCACCTCATGTGTGGGTTCTGGATACTCTTTAATGCTGAGCTTCCCTCTTCGCAACTCAACACCCATGATCGATTTGAACACTGCGCTCGCTGCTTCCAGAAAAGGGTTGATATATTCCGCGTTGATATTCATAGAGAAGCTCCTAAAACTTTAATTTTCCGCGAATTTCGGGTTGATGGTTATTTTGGCATGGCGTACGAAAGAGCCCATCATAGATGCATATACAGCATTCATTCTTTCTTTCAACAATTTTTTATGGATTTTTTCATAATTCTCAGGATCCGGCTCCACAAGCGCGATTTCCTTTTTCACCGGCGTAAAAAAGACAATTCCGTCTGAGATGGGTATTGCCCGGGATGTCTTACCCGGTTCGAGCATCAGGCAATCTTCGAGAAACACGCTGTCCATGGCAAGAGCCAGAAGATATTTTGGCGTTTTTTCGTTCACAAGGTCATCGCCGGCTTTGAACTCAGGAGAAAGTGACACCTCCGCGCCAAATTCCTTTGCCACTTCGGCGAAGGGTTTACCCTGCCTGGCGTACATTTCAATTTTTCCCAGCACTTTTCCGCGGAGCTGTTCGAATTTCTTCGCTTCGAGCTTCACCATCATCGCGGCCGCATCGGCCCTGGCCTTATCCTGGATTTGCTTCATCCCGGCTACCAGCTCCGCCTCTTTCACCGCAAGCTCCGCTTTGAACATCTTTTTCAGCGCCCAGTTGGAGATAAAGCCGTAGCGCACCTGAATTTTTGAATTTTCAATAGCGCTCTCGGCAATCACCTCGTCCGGCGACACGGTGATACCGGACTCGAGGAGTTCATAAAAATCGCCGCTGATGAGATTGTCCTTCACGTAGAGGAAATACTCGGCTTTGGTGAAATGATAATGATTGAGATAGCGCTTGTATTGTTCCTGGTCGAAAGAACCGAGTGAATTTTTAAAAATCGGAATGCTTTGAATGAAACCTCTCACCCGCTCATCTGAAATGGTGATACCCAGCTCTTTCGCTTTTTGAATCTGCAGGCGATGCTCAATGAGAGCATTCAAAATGGCGCGCGCAACATCTTTTTCCGATCTCGCCTTCACCCCTTTGCCCATAGTGTCGCGGAATCGCACAAAGGTAAGCCGGTCGATCATCTCGCCGTTTACCATTGCCACCATGAAGTCATTGCGTCCGATGCGCGAAAGAAAATCTGGCATTCCGAACGATATCACAATGATGAGCGTAAAAAATCCGATTATGATATACCAGACGATATTTTTCCAGTTTAAATCCTCTTTCCGCATATGCAATCTCCCTGCAATTTTTCATATTTATGATAATGTGATCGCCGCATAATGATTTCACCTTCCACGTGGCCGCTCTGACGGGTGGAGAGCTTAGGACGAACACCAGAATGGTAGTGCCCGCCCGATAAAAAAATTTGTCAATTCAATTATTCATGCCCGCGTTTATTTGCCGCCTTCCGCTTCCTCCACAAGCATCACGGGTATGCCGTCTTTCACGGGATATTTCCGCCCGCACTCGACGCAGATGATTTTTTCATTTTTCATGTCGTACTCCACATCACCCCTGCATGCCGGGCAGGCTAAAATTTCCAGAAGTTTCGTGTCTATCATAATACCTCTCCATCCCCCGTGCCCTGCGCCGATTTCTTGACGCTGCGCAATGGACTGTTTTCTCCTCGCTCCAATGTCGTTATGGCGAACCATAAAACATTTGACAACAATTTTATTATGCCAAAAACCACCACAATTCAAGGAAAAACCTTTATAAAAGAGAAAAATTAATGGTTGCATTATCTGCGTTTTGCTATATTTAGTGAGCAAAGGCGCTCTCAGCACCACAGCCGGAAGGATTTGACAATGTTTGACATGTATGAGTATGAAGTTGAACGTACCGGTGAAATAAGTTCCACAACCAGCGCGTTTGAAATCGACGAAGATTTGTGCGCTGAGATTGAAAATATCACCCAGAACCGCGCACGCGCACTCTATGCTTCCGACATATTCAAAAAAGCAGGAAGAAGTATAGAAATACTCTATCCTTCCCTCGGATGCCCGGGAAGCCGCTCGATTACGAAGGGGCCCAATCATGTGCGGTTTCTTCTTTCTTTATATCCCTATGCGTCAGATCTCGAATGCATTGAAAAAATCATCCTGCGCCCCCGCTATGTTGAGCTGGACAATATAGAAATTATTGCGTTATTTTTCCGGAAACGAAAGATTCTGGTGCAGTATCTCCATCATCCTTTTTATTATGAAACCACGGGGCTTCGCTTCCAAGAGTACAGCGAATTTATGCCGATAGATCTCTCCAGAGTACACCACACCAGCCTTGCAGTAAAATCCCCCACGACATCTGCGAGAAAATTACACATTCCGCCACTGTGGTATGTGCTTTCGATTATTGAAAGCGCAGGCGAAGACCTGATCGATAAATTCTTCCTGAAAAGAGAAGGCCCTGTTGACCCGCGCCTCATCGAAACATCGTTTTTTTATTCACGGCATGGATACTGATGGGGCTCGTCGATTATCATAATCACACCGCCCTGTGCGGTCACGCAACCGGAACGGTTGAAGAATACATCGATGCGGCCATCACCAGAGGGCTTTCCGAGATCGGATTTTCCGACCATGCACCGCTGCCGGAAGAGTTGCGTGAAGGCATCACCATGCGCGATGACCAGCCCGAAGAATACCTCACATCAATACAATCGCACGCGCTGAAATACAAAACCCGCATTGCCGTACGGACAGGATTTGAAGTCGATTTTCCTCTGCACAATACCTTCGACCAACGATACTTTACCGATCCAAGAATCGATTATCTCATCGGATCCTGCCACTTCATCGACGGATGGGCATTTGATCATCCCTCGTTCATTGACGGTTTTTCAAAAAGGGACATCGATGATATATATTCCCAGTATTATGAAATAATGAAAGATCTTATTTTTTCGGAGCACTTTCACATCATCGGGCACTTCGATCTGGTAAAGAAATTCGGTCACCGCGCGAAAAAGGATTTTTCGAAAGAAATCTCGGCGCTTTTCAACGGCACCCGCCACTCAACGGCCGTGGAAATCAACACCGCGGGACTTAGAAAACCGGTTCAGGAAATCTATCCCTCGAAAGATATCATTTCGCTGCTCTTTTCGCTCAATGTTCCTGTCACGCTCGGCTCTGACTCGCACAGCCCCGATGAGGTGGGATATGAATTCGGCAGTGCAGTTGAAATGCTGAAACATGCAGGATACCGCAAAATTTCCGCATTTGAAAAACGCCGCAGGTATGATATCACACTGTAAAAGGTATACGACAAAATGCTTGCAGAAGCAAAAGTCGCCCAGAAAGAAAAAAACTACCACAGACGCTGGTTTGAAGATGACTTTTTCGAGCTCATCGTGTGGTTCGATGCCTCACAGGCAATCTACGGCTTTCAGCTTTGCTATCCGCGATACGGCGACGAGCGTGCGCTTACCTGGAAAAAGGGCAGCGGTTTTACCCATGAGAAAATCGATGATTCCCGCGTCTTCGGATCGATGCCCGCAACCGCAATCCTCGTGCCGGACGGCATATTCCCTGCGGAGCTGGTGATAAACGAGTTTGAAAAGCGTTCGAAAGAAATTGACGGAGAAATCGCACAATTCATTGTGGCGAAACTCATCGAATACAAAACGCAGGCACATGAAACCTGAGCCTTGTGGAAAATCTAAAAAACCGATGATATACATTTCAGAAAAACCAGCTCAAATCCTTTACCGATCTGGAGAAAATCATCTGGCAATCGGCACCATTGGACGCGTTTCCAACACCATCGACTACGCGCTTCCCTCAGAAAGCATACGCCATGCGGAAAAGGAACTCGTATATCACGTAACTGGCGTAGCTTTCGAAAGAATCGTCATGCTCAATCAGGTGCACGGCGATGAAATTATCGAGCTCGCTGCATATCCGGCAAAAGACCTGCCCTGGATAGCCGATGCCGACGGCATGATTACCGCGCTTCCCGCACTGTGTTTGGTCATACGCACGGCCGACTGCGTGCCCGTGTTTACATTCGACGAAAAGAAAAAGCTCCTCGGCGCGGCGCACTCAGGCTGGAAGGGATGCCAGCTCGACATCACCGGCAAGCTCATCAGGATGATGAAAGCAAAGGGGAGCACCCCTTCTGATGTATCGCTTTTCATTCTTCCGTCAATCGGTCCCGATTCCTACCGGGTAAATGACGATGTGGCGCGCCTTTTCCCCGAAGAAACAGTACGAAAAAACGGTACGCCTTTTGTGAATCTTCGAAAAAGTGTGATGCGCTCAGCCCTTCGTGAGGGGATTCGCACCGAAAGGATTTTCCATGCAAATATTTGCACCTTACAAAATGAAAGTTATTTTTCGCATCGCAGGGGAGACGCAGGAAGAAATCTCAACTTCGGCATAATTCACCCGCAGCGTGAGAATCCGCAAAGTCTGCATACCGAGCATCCTGATTCAAATTCGAGCGGTCCATGACAATCCGGGCACACCCCCACCATCACCACATCGCTCCCTTTGCCATTTGTTTCGGCTTTTTCTTTTGCAAAATCCGACTGCGCATTCTGCATCGGACGCATACCTTTCCCGCTTTCAAGATAGCGCTCAAGCGCCTTCGCGATTGCATCGGCGCAGGAATAAATCCTTCCACCTTTTTCCCACACCTGATTGGGACAGCGCACACCCTTGAGCTGCTTGATAATCATCTCCGGTGCCACACCCGAACGCAGGGCAAGCGAAATAAGCCTGCTTACCGCTTCCGTCTGGCTTGACGCACATCCGCCGCCCTTCCCCATCTGGGCAAAAACCTCAAACAGACCCTCTTCATCTTCATTGACGGTGACATACAGCGAGCCGCAGCCGGTATTCATTTTGCGGGTATTGCCCCAGGTCACTTCCTTGCGCGGGCGGGGCCCCACATAGCCGTGCGGCCTTTCTGCTTTTTCATTTTTATCATCGCGCTGAACCGACAGAACCTGCGACTCACGCGAGCCGTCGCGATAGACTGTTACTCCTTTACAGCCGAGCTTGTACGCAAGCCTATACACAGTTTCAATGTCTTCCATCGTCGCCGTATGCGGAAAGTTCACGGTCTTTGAAACAGCGTTGTCGGTGTACTTCTGAAACGCAGTCTGAAGGCGGATATGCCATTCGGGGGCAATATCGTGCGCGGTGACGAAGACACGTTTTATATGCTCCGGCATCTCGTCGATGTGCGCCACGGAACCCGTTTTCGCAATACTCTTCATGCGCTCATCCGAATACAGATTTTCCTCGCGCATAATTTCTTCGAAAAGCGGATTTATCTCTACAAGAATGTTGTTGTCCATCACGTTCCGCACGAACGCAAGGGCAAAGAGCGGCTCGATGCCGCTGGAGGTGCCGGCGATGATGCTGATGGTGCCGGTAGGCGCAATCGTGGTGGTGGTCGCATTTCGAAGCGGCGCCTCTCCGCGTTTCGCATACTCGGATCGCGAAAAATTCGGAAACGCTCCCCGCCCTTCAGCAAGCAATCGCGAAGCTTCTTTCGACACATCATCAATACGCGACATCACCGCCTCGGCAACGACGACCGCATCCTCTGAGTCGTAGGGAATGCCGAGCCGAATGAGCATGTCGGCAAATCCCATCACACCGAGGCCTATCTTCCGGTTCGCAATCGTATTTTCCTTAATTATTTCAAGCGGATATTTATTGAGGTCGATCACATTGTCCAGAAAATGAACCGCATCTCTCACAAGCGCATCCAGCTTTTCATAATTTATTTTATACCTGCCCCCCTCCTGCGTCAGGCATCGGGCCAGATTGATCGAGCCGAGATTGCACGATTCATAGGGCAGAAGCGGCTGTTCACCGCAAGGATTGGTGCTTTCGATGAGGCCCACATCTCTCAACGTGTTTTTTTCATTGATGCGGTCGATGAAAATAATGCCGGGTTCGCCGTTTTTCCAGGCCATCTCCACAATCAGCCTGAATACATACGATGCGCTGAGCCGCCCCGTTGCCTTCCCGTTTTTTGGGTTGATGAGATCGTATTCCTCATCGCTTTCGAGCGCCTGCATGAATGCATCGGTGAGGGCAACCGAGCAATTGAAATTGGTAAGCTGGTTGTTGTCTTTTTTCGCCTGTATGAATTCGAGTATGTCGGGATGATCGATATTGAGAATCGCCATATTCGCCCCGCGCCTCGTTCCCCCCTGCTTGATCGTTTCGGTTGCGGTATTGAAAATGCGCATGAAGGAAACCGGACCGCTCGAAACGCCCGCGGTGGAGCGCACCATGTCGTTTTTGGGACGAAGCCGCGAAAAAGAAAAACCCGTGCCGCCGCCGCTTTTATGTATGAGCGCCATGTGCTTGATGGAATCGAAAATGCCTTCCATGGAGTCTTCCACCGGCAGCACAAAACAGGCGGCGAGTTGCCCGAGCGGCCTACCCGCATTCATAAGAGTGGGGCTGTTGGGAATAAATTCGAGTCGCGCCATCATTTCATAAAAACTGTTCGCAGTGTGCTGGACGGATGCGGTATCTTCTCCGTAGAGGAGATCGGCCGATGCGATAAATCGGGCAATGCGTTTGAACATCTCTTCCGGGGTTTCAACGCAGCATCCGGTCTCGTCTTTCGCAAGATACCGCTTTTCAAGAACCAGCTTCGCGTTCTCGGTAAGCATGGGCAATACCGATGAGGTAATATTAATATTGGTCCAGTCTATTCCGCCTTGTTTCACCGCTTTAGACACAGGCATCTCCTTTTAAATGAATATACTATTCAATCGCTCTTTCGGCAATGAATATTTCTGGAACATTTCAAAACAGAAACCCTTTTTGACAATGAACCGATTATTTGAAAATCGTTTTTTCGAGAAATCGATTGTACACGATTATGTTCGAAGCGCCAAACCACTCTTTCCATTTGCTTTTAAAAAGGGCCTGCTTGTCGAATTTCGGATCGCGGGCATCCTTGCTTTGAACAATGAGTTTATCGAGTTTATTATAGCTCTCGTCCACGGAAGCAAAATATTTTTTTGAAACCATTTTACGAATATTCTCATATTCCTGAATGCCGTCGAACGGCAGGTCGAACGCATTGACATTGTGCTCGAACCACTCAAGCACTTTTCCCTTCACGAATTCTGAAGGGAAATGCCGCAGGATTCTATTGCCGGAAGCATATTTATAGCAATAGCCAATACCGTCGGAAGCAAAGGCATCCGCAATTACCTGATACACGGTATGGGGTCCCAGATGATACGCAAAAAGAGTCAACACATCCTCTGCCCCGAAAAAAGAGACGATTTCCTGCACCTTCATAAAAACGGTTTTGAGAATAAATTCCCCGTATGCATCCAGGATATTAAGCGACCTGTTTCGCAAATACACGAGCATGCTTCTCCTCACATCGCCTTCCAGGAATTTTTCATCGACCGGACGCTGAATAAAATAAAAGGATTCCGCAAGATCTTCATGATCCTTCTGCAGACGATTCGCATTAAGACGAATCACATACGGTTCCCTGGTATTCCACGGGCGCGTTCCTCTTACCGTGTAAGACATCGACATCTCGCGCTTTGAAAAAGCTGATGATTCATCTTCCGGTTTTTCTGGCGGCAGGTCTTTTTCTGTTTCCGAAATCCCCGGCGATTCAATTACGGGGGCTTTTATTTCATTTAAATCCTCCGGCTTGGAACTTGCGATGTTGAAAATCGCATCATACTCATAGTTTGTTTCATCAGAGTAGGATGACAGCTTGTACACCTCGGATTTCAGCAGATCCTGCCGGTCTTCCGGAAGGCCGATAATCTTTGCAAGAAACATAACAAATTCTGCGGTTTCATTGCACAGCATGAGAGCTTTTTCTATGCAGGAATTCAGGCTCAAAAAAAGCTCCTTCCCCCCGGAGGCAAGATTGATAACGCCAATGCTTTTCGCAAGATCGCGCCACTCTTTGCGGATGAGGCTGTTAAATTCCCTCAGCTCAATGAATGTCTCTCTGAGGATTACATAATTCAATTTATTCGCATCCTCATACCCTTCAAAGAATGAACTGTATTCTTTGCGAGCTTTCTTCTCGATATTGTGCCGATCAAGCACGGTAAAATAATCATTGCACAGCTTTTCGATGTTTTCGATGCTGCGGATGAAGGTGTATTTATACTGACTGAGAATATGTTCCAGATTCGCATCATCTTCCGCGTTGACATTCGTCGCTCTGAATGCTTTACAGCAATCGATATGCCCGTTGAGTTTTTCAAGAAGCCCTTCGCGGAATGACTTTGCGCCGGAAGAGAGGTGCAGCGGTAAAATCCGTTTCGAAAAAGAACTTTCTTCAAGCAGAGTGTCATCATCGAGAGGCGCAATGCGCTCCATCGCCTGGCTTCTTGCTTTCTCTTTTTCGGACTCTTTATCTATATTTGACAGGATGCTATCGAGATCCTTATCAATCATGCCATAAAGTCCTTCTCGCCGACGTGATCCGTGTGTTTGTGGCGCTGCGCCTTCCCGGCATTACCGTTCTGCAATGGAGGAAGCTCTTCACCGTTCATAATCATGTTGATCTCCTCCGCGTTGAGCGATTCCCTCTCAACAAGACTTTGCGCCATCCGTTCGAACCTATCCATATTCTCATGGATGATTTCCCTCGCCTTTGCTTCCGCCTCGGTAATGATACGCTTGACTTCAGCATCAATCATTTCCGCGGTCATTTCGCTGTAGTCGCGGTGCTGCGCGATCTCGCGGCCAAGAAAAATCTGCTCGTTTCGCTTGCCGAACGCCAGCGGGCCGAGCTTCTCGCTCATGCCCCATTCGCACACCATACGGCGTGCTAAATCCGTCGCGTGCTCGATATCGTTGCTGGAACCGGTGGAGGTGTCATGAAATTTAAGGCTCTCCGCCACATACCCCCCGTAAAGAGTGATGATCTGATTAATCCAGTAGCT
>DYLV01000075.1 GCA_020721925.1 Leptospira biflexa | reverse complement strand
AGTCCCTGTTCGGCTTCAGGGAAGGCGCATCCCACCATGATGTCTTCAACTGCATCTTTCGGCACTCCTTTTGTCCTTTCCATAAGGCCGTTAAGTGCAGTTACCAGAAGGTCTTCGGGCCTTGTGAGCGCGAACGCACCTTTAGCCCTTCTGCATCCGGGGGTTCTGACTGAAGTAACTATATACGCTTCTCTCATATGTTCCTCCTGTAATCGTTATTAAATTTAAATCATGAGCGGCTTGCCGGTGTTCATGATATGTTCGGCCATCTTCTGAGTGTTTTCCGTCTTCCAGAGGTCAACAAATGCTTCACGCTCAAGGGTCATAAGATATTCTTCGTCAACCAGTGTGCCAGAATTCACCAGACCGCCTGCCATACAGAAGGCAATGCGTTTTGCGATCGTTTCCATATGAGGCGTGATGTAACCGCCGCCTTTCATGTTGAGAAGTTCGGCATGTACCATACCGATCGCTTCGCGTCCCATCACGGGGATTTTCTTCTTGCGCGGAGGCACATAGCCTTCGTCGAGCATCTTGAGTACTTCTTTCTTCGCTTCGCCGATGATGTAGTCCTTGTTAAAGACGATCCTGTCTTTGGGACCCAAAAACCCGTTTGCGCGTGCTTCTGCTGCCGACATGGATATTTTCGCCTGTGCAACGCTCATAAATGCGGGTACGAAGTAACCGCCAAGGTCGGTGAGTTTTGCAGGACCGGGTACGGATTCCATGAATTTTCGCCAGAGATTGATCATGCCGCATCCGCCGGGAACAAGCCCTGCACCAATTTCAACAAGACCCATATAGAGTTCCGCATGGGCGACAATTTTGTCGCACGCAAGGCAGACTTCACATCCCCCGCCAAGTGTCATGCCGTATGGAGCCGCAACGATTGGGAATGGTGCATAGCGGATGCCCATAATTCCCGCGTGAACATTGCGAATGAACTGGTCGATTTCGGAAAATTTACCTGAACGTGCCAATCCGAGCATATAGGAGAGGTCTCCACCCGCAGAGAAGGCTCCCGGGATGCCAGGTGCCTGGTTTCCAATTACCATGCCAACTCCGTTTTTGTACACATACATCGCCGCTTCGGTCATAAAGTCGACCATGTTCTTGTTGATGGCATTCATCTTTGAATGGAATTCCAGATCGAACACACCGTCGCCGATATCGATGAGCGAGCAGGAATCATTCGACATAACAACATTCTTCTTGTCGGCTTTGAAGACTTCAAGGAAGAGGCAGTTTTCGCTGAAAATCACCGGCTTATATTCCTGTTTCACAAGATCGTAGTAGTACTTCTTGCCGCCTTCAATTTTGTAGAAGGTTTTGTTGCCTTTTTTCAGCATGGTTTTAATGCTTTCGGGAACTTTGAGGCCGTCGGCTTCCATCTTTTTAACAGATTCTTCAAGGCCGATGTTATCCCACATTTCAAAGGGGCCAGCTTCCCACGCATAACCCCATTTCATCGCATTGTCGATACCGACGATTGTATCTGAAATTTCCGGGATGCGGTTGGCAGTGTAAATAGCCGCGCGAGAAATGAGTTTCCATGCAAACTGTGAAGCTTTATCGCTGCCGAAAAGGATTGCCTTTTGCTTTTCAGCAAGCGTTTTGGCTTCCTTCGCTTTTTTCGCGCATTCGGGAACAACAGCCTTTTTGTCGAATTCCTTGTGCTCACCGGTCTTTACATCGATAACTTTCTTGATTTTCTTCCATGTGGCAAGATCCACTTCGCTCTTGTAGAATCCGCCCTGATCCTTCGTTTTATTGCCGAGCATCTTTTTGGCAATCATATCTTTGACGAATTGTGGGAACTGATATACGTCGCGCTGTTCGTCGTTCACAAGAAGCTGATATGAGTTTTCCGCCAAATGGCCGATTGTGTCGAGACCCACAAGGTCAGCAAGGCCGAAAAGGGCAGTCTTGGGAAGGCCGAATGTCGGCCCAAACATCGCATCGATTTCAGGAATGGTAACATCGGATTCCTTAATTAGACGGAAGGCTTCGGCTATGAAATATACGCCAATGCGGTTTCCAATGAAGTTTGGTGTATCTTTCGCCCACACAATGCCTTTACCAAGAACTTTCTCTCCCCATTGCTCAACGAATTTGCAAATTTCTGGATCAGTGTCTGGACCAACAACGAGTTCGAGGAGCTTCATGTAACGAACAGGGTTGAAGAAGTGGAGAATTACAAAATTCTTCTTAAACTGTGCGCTACGCCCTTCAGCCATCTTTGCAAGAGGCAGGCCAGAAGTGTTTGAAGCCACAATACAGGTGGGCTTAATCACTTTTTCAACGCGGGCGAAAAGGTCCTGCTTGATTTTTAAATTTTCGACAACAACTTCAAAAATAATGTCAACGTCTTTAAGCTTATCGAAATCGTCTTCGAGATTCCCGATGGTAATCATATCGGGGTCGGTCTTTTTGTCCATGAAGAGGCCGGGTTTTGCTTTCTTCGCGTTTTCAAAGCCGGCTTTCACTATGCGGTTGCGGGCATCTTTTTTATCCTTCTCCTCGGGCTTCAGGTCGAAGGGTACAATGTCCAGCAACAGAGTGGGAATTCCAGCACTTGCGCATAAAGCAGCAATCCCTCCCCCCATGATACCGGAACCGATTACAGCTGCTTTTTCGATCCGCCTTACCATAAATACCTCCTGAAATATTGTAATAGATATAGCCCATCGCTACGTATCCGTTCACATGAGGCCCATACCATGCCAATTCTGGAAGAAGGGGGATAATTGTCAATTGTAATTGTGTGGCTTTGTTTATGAGGCATGTATTTTTTCAAAAAAAATCAAAAGCCAATATTTAATGATTTAAATAATATATATAATGATATATTAATAATCATTATTATATATTTTATGTTAATTTTGCTCTAAGGATTTTTACGTCTGAAAACCGTCGAGGAACGCGATCAGGAAAAAATGTATTGACATGATACCGGCTGAATAATGAGGTGTTCTACATTCAATGCTGAATATAGCGGCGCCGTACCCAAGTGGCTAAGGGAGAGGTCTGCAAAACCTTTATGCAGCGGTTCGAATCCGCTCGGCGCCTCAGTTATATCCACAATCACGCCGATATAAGCCCAAGTGGTGGAACAGGTAGACACAAGGGACTTAAAATCCCTTGGACATTCATGTCCGTGCCGGTTCAAGTCCGGCCTTGGGCACGTTCATATCATTTTAGAAAGTGTCATCTTCATCGTCTTTCTTTGCATCATTTTTGGGGATTTCTATTTTTGTATTTGACTGATTGATGCTGTTGGCGCGATGGGTCCCTTCATCATCTTCCAGCCCGGTGTTCTCATCCTGAACCTCGCCAATAATGGAAAAACTCGACAATGCAATATTGAAAAATTTTTCGTGCATATAGAAAGAGCGCAAAGGAGCCTTGCAGTCTACGATATATATAATATCCTTACCCCGGCTGATCATGGTTCGTTGAAGTACTTTCTGCTTATTTGAACGGTATTCGAAAACAAGAAGTTTATCGCGAATATTTTTTCTTATATGAATTTTTTTTGTTTCAATAATATTATTGAGAAGAGGGTCAATGGAGCGGAGATTCCATCGCTGTTTCCGGACCGTGGATTCTATATCATCCTCTTCGGTAAGAAAAGCTCTGATGCGGATCTCGGATTTGTTGAAATATGATACAAATATGTGTTTTTTTTCAAGTGTAACCTCATCTGTGTTCCAGTGGGCGGGAACTGTAATTTCATATTTGAATGTTTCGCATCGTTTTTTTATAAATTGATTGTCGCCCGTTGTTGGTGCAGAATGAAATTGGAATACCATGAGAAGCGGTAGCAAAGATAACCCCGATATTTTTTTCATTTATACCTCCGTTACCTCACCCGGCTTTCATGTGCGCGATGCGGCATCATTTTCTCTCACAATTTGCTGGACTTCCCTGATCATTGGAACGAGAATCGATTTTAAGTATAAAAAGCCTTCCTCGGCTGTTGTAAAGTATTTTATGAGAGATATATCTTCGGGTGATATCAGACCGCAGGAAACGAGTTTATTGAAATTAATAACATCTTTCCAGAATTCTTCATCGCACAGAAGAATGGGCATGTCGGATTTTTCCAGCTTTTTTGTCTGTTTTAGCGTGAGAACTTCGAAAAATTCATCGAGTGTTCCGAAACCGCCGGGAAACACCACTATCGCTTTGGCATGATACAAAAACCAGAGCTTTCTCATGAAAAAGTAGTGAAATTCAAAATTTAATTCAGGGGAAATATATTGATTTGGATATTGTTCAAAAGGAAGAGAGATATTGTACCCGATGGTTTTTTCTCCTGCGCGGCTCGCTCCTCTGTTGGCGGCTTCCATAATTCCGGGGCCCCCGCCGGTGCAGATATTAAACGTGTATTCTGGTTTTTCCATCGACTTCGACCAACTCGCAAGGCGGAAGGCAAGTTCTTCGGCAATATCGTAATATTTATGCATATGTGATGCGGCCGTACCGCCGTGGGAGATTCGTGCCGAACCGAAAAATACGATCGTATTGATGATACCGTTCTCTTGAAGGCGCTTTTCAGGTTCTAAATATTCGCACAAAATCCTGACCGTTCGTGCATTCCGAGAATTCATAAACGTATCGTTGTTGTACGCTTTGGGAGATTTGACGTTCATTAATGATATCGCCTTTTCCTTTTTAGGTTAAGGATGGTGCCATCGGTATGTTCAGAAACAGAATTGGACAATATTTTCTGTTTATCAATGAAGTCGATTGTCACAGAATCCATGAATGCGAGAATTATTTTAAGCCCCGCCCCAATGCCTTTGAGGGGCACTTCCTTGCCGTTTAATCTGACGGTTATTTTCTTTTTTTCAGATTCAGTCGCGTAGCGTATAATCTGATCATGATAATCGGTTGATCCGCTGTTGGGAATGATGCCGATGAGCGATTCTATGTCCAGACCGCATCCGTGATCAATGATCGTTGCGTTAAAGTCGTTTTCGTTTATATTGTATCTGATGGTAATCTCGCGTCTTTCCCCGGAACACCCACAATCGATGGTGTTTCTTTTTTTTCGTATGGTCTCCTGTACGGCATTGGTAATTGCTTCATCCATGGAGAGAATTATTTCATCGATTTCGCTGCGAGGATATTCCATTCGATTGAGATGTTCGACAAGGGTATTTATTACCGATGGAACTACAGACGTATCGGCTGTATAACTGTCCAAAAAATTTATTTCTCTCTTTTTGCTGATTTTTCTGGCATTAACCATTGCAGGTTCTAAACACATAATGAAATAGACTCGATGGCCAAACCCCTACATATGATAAACCGAAGGAAAGTCGTCAATCAATATTTGTCACGTTTTTCAATTAATCACGTTTTGCATCTTTTGCACATCGAAATCCGAAATGATGAAACGGTTTGTTGGATGGATAATGCGGACGCCTGTTAAACGCAAGAGCATAGATGCCGTCCCACCACCAGGAACCACCGCGCACCACTTTTTTACTGTGCCCAACGCAATTTGCTTCTCCTGCGCATGGTCCTTTTGGATTTTTCCCCATGCAGTTTGAACCGCATTTTTCATAGCTTTCGCTGTACCAGTCATTCACCCACTCCCACGAATTTCCTGCCATATCGTATAGTCCGTATCGATATGCCGGGCGTGAACCGACATCCCATGTGGTGCCGCTTCCGCATCCCTTTTTACCTTTTTCCTGTATAATTGCTTTTGTACAGTCGGCAGGTTCATTGCCCCATGGGAATAAATCACCCGCATCTCCTCGTGCAGCCTTTTCCCATTCCGCTTCGGTAGGAAGGCGTTTCCCCGCCCATGTGCAATAGGCGTTGGCATGATACCAGTTAACGCCAAGCATAGGTTGATTCGGCTTGCTGTAGCCGCGATAATTTGGCCTGGCCGGTTTGCATCCTCCCGCGTGTACACATTCCTGATACTGGCTAAATGTTACTTCGTATGTGTCCATAAAAAAGGTGCTTACCTCGATGACGCTTTCAGGAAATTCGTCTTTAACTTTCCTCCCGCTATCTTCATCAATTGTTGTGCGGTTGCTCCCGCGCACGAATTTACCGCCGGGAATACACCTCATGCCCTGTGGAATCGTCAGGGAATTGCATGGTATATGGTCATCGGAATTTCCGTTTACTCGCATATTGCATGCGATAATTGTGTACAAGAATAAAATTGTAACCAGAAGTATTAATTGTCGATATGTATGATCCATTGGTTTTATGTATCCTTCTGAGTATTTTTCGTTGAACGCGCGTTCTCTTTAGGCTTTGCAGCACGCGGCGTTTCCGGAAGTGTGTGAACCATGCTTATGCCATTGCCTTTGTCGATCACGGCAGCGCGCATGATATCATGTACGCTGAGTTTTTTAATCGGACGCGAAAGGTATTCCTGAAATAGTGCAAGAGGCATGATATTGTAGTGGAAACCCTTGTCGGTTGAAATTTCAGAATCGGGAGCCCATGGATACTTATATTTTTGAAAGGAAATAGTTCTTAAAAGAATGGATTGGGCGTCCGCGGGGAGGCCGGTAAAGTTTTTTCTGAAATTGTCTGAATATGAGGGAATATACTCTTCTGCGTTTGAGAGGTATACGAGACGAATGGGTACATTCATTTTTTTTGCAGTTTCCGCAATGCTGCGGATGGTGATGATTCCATTGAGGTTTCCTGTTCTTGCAATTATTTTTCCTGAGAGCGCAAGATTGCGGATTCTATCATAATATTTCTGGTCATTTAACCAAATTGTGTATTTATATTTTTTGGTTACCCTGTCGAGATTGCGAAAGCGCCATGGTATATACCCAAGGCCGATTTTCCAGGTTCGTTTCAAGTAATTAATTTCAGAATTTGCAGTGAATTCCTTATCAATAATTTCCATCACGTTTTTTGATGATGCTTTTGTCCACAGTGCTCTGAATTTCTCAGGAGTATCGGCATGTTTGAGAAATGCAATGTGCAGCATGTTTGCAGAAACCACACGCCTGGTGAAATCGACGAGCCATACCCACTCGGAATTCGCCCAGGAAGAAAGTAAAAAATTCTGTGTGCCGCCAAGGCCGACATATCCACCGCCAATGTCGGCGATATGATTTTTAAACAATTCGAGACGATCTTCATTTGAAATAATCGTATTTCCTATTTCCCATTTCGTCGGTTCCACATTTTCTTCACGCGTTGAAGAAAAAGTTGTTATCTTGTCATCGACAGAAGTGTTCGCATATGCAAGGGAACCGTTCGGAGCTGAGCCGGAAACGCATGCGTGAAAAATACATGCAAATACAATGAATTGCGTTGCGATACATAAACGACTGAGGATCGGGTAGATATACGTTCTCATGAAAAACTCCGGAAAAGAATATCGCTGTCGCGATCGTAAAGGATTATTCACTGCCATTTTTGCTGTCAAGTGCTTTACATAAATAAATTATACAATCATTTCATCAGTGTTTCAGCTTTGCGGGAAGTATTGAATACAATCTGCGCAACCTGAAGGGAAACAGCCATGGCAAAAAATCTGCGCAATGGAAAACCGATCACATTTGTATATGAACCCTTAATGCGCGCAATAATGAATTCGCCACCAAGCTGAACCGCATACGATCCTGCTTTGTCGGACCATTCAATCATGGACAGATATTGTTCGATATCGTTTTCAGATAGTTTATTAAAGGTTACATCGGTTGCTTCAGTTTCTGTGAGAATTTCATTTCTGCTTTCATTTTTATATATCAGCGTGAGGGCTGTGTATACGGTGTGCGTTTTACCTGAAAGTTTTGAGAGCATTCGAAACGCATCATGGTAATCTTTCGGTTTCCCGAAAATTTCATTGTTAAGCACAACGATTGTGTCGGACGCAATGACAAGCTGGGTATTGTATCGATTTTGCGTTACAGCAAAGACGGCGTGTGCTTTATCAAATGAAAGACGTGCGGCGTGAGCAACGGGAGTTTCGAAGGGAAGGGGAGTTTCGATCGTATTCGGAGTAACTATTTCAAACTCTGGAAAAATCGTCCCGAGCAGTTCTTTTCTACGCGGAGATGCGGAGGCAAGCACAATTTTCATTTGCGGACCACTTTTTCGCTGAGTTTGAACACGTCGGTGATGTTTTTTATTTTCTTCAAATGTTTAAGTATTTCACTCAGATGATCAGTGTTTTTCACCTCAAGGATCATTTTGAATTCTGCCTGGTTACCGTTTATTATTTGCGCTTCAACTTTTATGATATTTGATTTGCAGATCGATATTTCTTCTGCAATATCCTTCAATAGATTGGGTCGGTCGTCTCCAAGCACTTTAATTTTCACCGGATAGATGGCATTGTCGTAATCCTCTTCCCATCTAATGTCGATAAATCGTTCTTTTTCAACGCGCATGCGCCTGAGTGAAGGACAGTTTTTTTTGTGAACGGTGATTCCTCGGCCACGGGTGATAAAGCCGACTACATCATCGCCGGGTATCGGCTGGCAGCATTGGGAAAGGCGAATGAGGACGTTTGAAGTTCCCTCCACGCGTATACCGATTTTATTCTTTTTCGCGACTTTCCGTATTTTAATTAAATCTTTTTCTGGGACAGAAACCTCGACTGATTTTGTTTGTTTTGGTGTTTCAGCCTTGTTCTGTTTTTCCTTTTCTGTTTCCTGAACCTTCCGCAGATAACTGCGAATTTTATAACGAGCATTTGCCGATTTGACGAACTTAAGCCATGACTCGGACGGGTGTCCTTTCGCACTTGTGAGAACCTCTACGATATCTCCGCTTTTTAGTTCGGTGCGTAATGGCACAAGAGTATGATTAACTTTTGCGCCAATACAGTGAGAGCCAACCTCGCTGTGAATTGCATATGCAAAATCCACCGGTGTTGATCCCTGCGCAAGTTTGACGATTTTTCCTTTAGGAGTGAAAACGTATATTTCATCTTCATAGAGATCCATCTTCAATTCTTTTATGAACTCTCGCGAATTGCTTTCTTTTCCAAGTTTATCGATGTTTTTAAGAATTGTTATTTGACGGTATTCTTTCGCACCCTCCTTTTCCCTTTCTTTGTAGGCCCAGTGCGCTGCAATGCCGTTTTCGGCAGTGCGGTGCATTTCGCGCGTGCGTATCTGTATTTCAAGGGGATGATTATCCGGTCCGATTACGGTGGTGTGGAGAGATTGATACATGTTTGATTTCGGGACCGCGATGTAGTCTTTAAAGCGAGAGGTGATTGGTGTCCATAAAGTATGAACCACGCCGAGAACTCCATAGCAATCGCGTATTTCTTCTGTGATAATCCTGATTGCGCGAATGTCGAAAATATCATCAATCGTCTTATTCTGGCTTTTCATTTTTCTGAATATTGAATAATAGTGCTTCACCCGGCCAGCAATTTCGGCATGAATGTGCAACTCGTCGAATTTTTTCCGCAAGACACTGCGGACGGATTCAATGAACTCGTCCAATTTGTACTTCTGCTGAGCTACTTTATTGGCTATCTCGTGATATTCCTCATGGTTGAGACAGTGAAACGCTAAATCTTCCAGTTCGGAGCGGATTTTCGAAATACCTAACCTCCCGGCAAGCGGAGCGTATATATCGAGCACTTCTTGCGCTATTTCAAGCTGTTTATGATCGGGTTGAAACATTATGGTGCGCATGTTGTGAAGTTTGTCGGCGAGTTTAATGAGGATTACGCGCATGTCCTTGATCGTAGCCAGCAACATCTTTCGTAGGTTAAACGCCTGCTTACTTGATTTCGATTGTTTTTTTAAAGATGAAATCTTTGTCACGCCGTCAACAAGAAGTGCAACATCATTTCCAAATAATTTTTCAATTTCATCAAGAGTATTTTCAGTATCTTCCACTACGTCGTGCAGGAGAGCTGCAGCAATAGTAAAAGTGTCGAGTCCCATGTTCGCAAGAATAATTGCCACTTCAAGAGGATGAATGATATATGGTTCGCCGGAAAGCCTCTGTTGATTTTTATGAGATTCTTCCGCAAAAAAATATGCTTTACGAACTAAATCAATATCCGGATTTCGGACATTTTTTTTGATCGCGTCAATTAGTGTATTTATATCGCGGCTTTTTATTTTAAGTTCAATATCGATCATTGTCATACTCAGATTTTTAGTGATTCCTTGCCGTTGAAAACAACGAATGAAGAAGAACGAACAGCTCCAATAAGTATGAGACCGTGTTGTTTTGCCATGTCAATTGAAATGCTCGTAGGTCGTGAACGCGAAATGAGTGCTAAAACGCCGGAGTTTTGCGCTTTTGCAGTTATCTCTCCTGAAATTCTTCCGGTTGTGGTAATAATTTTGTCGGAAAGAGCAATATTACGCAAAAGCGCATCGCCAATAATTTTGTCAACTGCGTTGTGACGTCCGATTTCATCGAAAAAGGAAAGACGTTTTCCGGTTGCAGTGTAAAGTGCCGCACTGTGAACCCCGCGAGTCATTTTATGATGCTCGGAATAATTCAAAAATTTTTTCATAATGGAAATAATTTCCGAAGCGTTGATCTGGATTTTAAAATCGCGCAAATCGGATGTTTTTGTTATGATTGCCGCTGCTTCAATGCCGCAGCCCGATGGAACACTTCGTATGCGTAAAAGCCTTTCTATGAGCTCTTCATTTTCGTTTGTTCTCACATTCACCACGAGGTTTTCAAAATCAATTTCAATTCCATTTATATCATCGATGGATTGTATGATGCCCTCAGAAAGCATATGACCGACCGCCAGTTCGCGAAGATCGCTCCCGGAGCAGGCCACGGTGAGATATGGACTTCCATTTATTGAAATGGTGAGAGTATATTCCATACTCAACTGAATTGTGATAGGCGTCAACACTCCTGACGAGAATTCCCATGCTTCGCACTCACAAAACACGGGAAAACGATTATTTATTACGGTATTTTTCATATATTTCTCGAAATACCTTCAATGCTAAATTGATACAGTACTTATTACTGTCGGGTACGTCTTCCATCAGGGATTGTGTTGCCATAATAAATTTGTCTTCCACATCTTCAATATTGCAGTTGAGCGCACATTCGTTTAAAAGAGAAGCCCCTGCGATTGAATAGCCACACCCATATACTTCAGCGCCAATATCGGCTATATTTCCATGTTCGTCAACAACAACGGAAATTCGGATGATATCCTTACATTGTTCGCTTCTTTTGATTGAAGAAAAAGAAGGAGAGTTGAGTCTTTTCATCCCACGCGGCCGTAAGAAATGCTCCTTTAAAATCGGATTGCGCAATATGCCCTCCCGTATTATGAATTATCCTGCATCATTGCCAATAACAAATTATAGCACATACGACAAGACAGCCTAATAAATGAAAATATTTTTAAAAAGAGCTAAATTATTTTGTTATAATGCCGAACATATAACTGTAACTGTCATAACACTCCTATTGTTGGATTACCAGGTTGAAGGCTTTTGCAAGAACCACTCTTGCAAAAGCTTTTTTTTAATTTTAACCGGATAAAATCACTTGACTGCGCTTCGCAGCAAAAGAAGTTTTCTCCCGGTGCACTGAAATGCAAATTTTTGAGATACATGAAAAAAACCCTCAGCGCCGCCTTATTGAGAAAACGATCGAAATACTTCGCAAAGGCGGCGTAATGATCTATCCCACCGATACTGTGTATGCCTATGGTTGCGACATCATGCAGAAAAATTCAATTGAAAGAATATATTCAATAAAAAAAATTCCAAAAAACAAGCCCCTCAGCTTTATATTTTCCGATATAAGCCAGCTTCACGCGTATGTGCGAAATGTATCGGATCAGGCGTTTAAAATCATGAAGAAGGTCTTTCCTGGGCCGTATACGTTTATTTTCAAAGCTTCTAAGACCGTTCCTAAAATTGCCATCACAAATCAAAAGACTATCGGAGTCCGGATACCAGATAACATCATCGCGCTTGAGCTGGTTAATGCTCTTGAAAGGCCGATTCTTTCCTCCGGAGTAAATTTGGAGGACGGATCTTATGTTATCGATCCCATGCTCATCGATACGCATATACGAAATGAGGTTGACATAATTATCAACTGCGGCCCAAAGTTATCTGAGCCTTCAACAATTATTGATTTTTCGGAAGTCGAGCCACGGGTAATACGTCAGGGAAAAGGTGAGATTTTCTTTTTATAAATTAAGCGGCTAAAATGCCGTTAATACCAATGAAATAATTCGTTTTGAGAGGATATGATGGATTGGCTTCACGATATGATTTTAGTCGTTCGTTCAATCGCAATACTCCTTGCGATCGGCGCCGCTGTTGCATGGTATTTTTACTACTATAAAATGAGAGACCTCTTTGGTGGTTATATGGGTGGGTTTGTCATAGGTGTAATCGGGGCGCTCATTGGTGCGTTCATCCTTGATAAAATCTTCTACGATATCACAGTAAAAATTTTAGCCTTTCTCGCACGTGATGCGGGTGTGAACATTATTGCAGGCTTCATCGGCGGATTTATTGCAGTATACATCATGAATAGGCTAAACCACAACAAGGAAAGAAAAAAGTATTAAGGGAATCAAGAAACTATAAAAACCTGTCAACCTTTTTCGTTGATTGTGTATCTGATTGTGTATTTGATAGAGAAAAAAGATTTTTAACCTGCCTGTATGTATCATCTCCTATTGCCTATTAATCACTCAATAAAATCTGCGCATACATAGCCCGCACTCTGTTAGGATGAGAGAAAATGTATGAACATATATTTGGATGTGTTTGTTTTATTTTGTGAGCAGTATCTCCAAATCCGGTGGTACTCCCCACCAGATGCGC
>DYLV01000074.1 GCA_020721925.1 Leptospira biflexa | reverse complement strand
TCAACTGCAATCCCGAAACTGTTTCTACAGACTATGATACTGCCGACAAGCTGTATTTCGAGCCTCTCACCGTCGAGGATGTGCTGAGCATATACGAGAAAGAAAAGCCGGAAGGTATTATTGTACAGTTCGGTGGGCAGACGCCGCTTAATATTGCGGGTGATCTGATGAGAAACGGAGTAAAAATACTCGGCACTTCGGTCGATTCAATTGACCTGGCTGAAGATCGGGACCGGTTCAGAAAAATTATTAAAAAACTCGGAATTATGCAGCCGGAATCGGGTATGGCCGCTTCGCTTGATGAAGCCCTCAAAGTGGCGCAATCAATAGGTTATCCGCTTATGGTGCGGCCTTCTTATGTGCTCGGAGGAAGGGGTATGGAAGTGGTGCATAATGAAGAAATGCTCCGCCGCTATGTGCAGGCCGCAGTTGAAGTAACACCAACGCATCCGATTCTCATCGATCGTTTTTTAGACAATGCAATCGAATGCGAAGCGGATGCAATATGTGACGGCCATGAGGTTTTCGTGCCCGCGGTGATGGAACACATTGAATTTGCGGGCGTCCATTCTGGAGACTCGGCGTGCGTCATTCCTCCCGACAACATCAGCGAAAAACATATCACAACAATTGAAGAATATACAAGAAGAATAGCGCTCGAGCTTAAGGTTGTGGGCCTTCTTAATATCCAATATGCAATCTCCAACGATACCGTGTTTATTTTAGAAGCGAATCCACGCGCTTCGCGCACCGTCCCGCTCGTTTCCAAGGTTTGTGGTATTCCGATGGCGAAAATTGCAACCAAACTGATGCTTGGTGAAAGGCTCTCATCAATGAATCTTCGGAAGAAGAAGGTGAAACATTTTGGCGTGAAGGAAGCTGTTTTCCCCTTTAATATGTTTCCTGAAGTCGATCCTGTACTCGGTCCGGAAATGCGCTCAACGGGAGAAGTGCTGGGCATTGCAGAGAGCTTTGGCCTTGCGTATTTCAAAGCTCAGGACGCGGCGGGACAAAGGCTTCCTCTTTCGGGCAATGTGCTCATCACGGTGAATAGAAACGACCGCATGGGAGCGCTTGAAGTGGCGAATAGTTTTCAAAGGCTCGGTTTTACAATATTTGCGACTGAAGGCACATCGAAATTTTTACGTGAAAATGGCGTTCACTGTGAGGTAGTTTTGAAACTGCATGAAGGCAGGCCGAACATAATCGACAAGATCAACAATAAAGAAATCCACCTTGTCATCAATACTCCGTACGGTGCAATGAGCGGATATGATGATTCGTATATTCGGAAAGCGGCCATAAAATACAAAGTGCCCTATATCACCACCATTGCGGCTGCCAAGGCAGCGGTACGAGGGATCGAAATGCGCAAGCTTCATGGAGAAGAAAGTCCCATATCGCTTCAGGAGTATCATGCGATGCGGTAATTCTGGTTGCGTATGATATTGATTTGATGAAATTATTGCATGAAGGCGCTCCTGTGGATACAATATACGTCATGCCGTGCTAATATCAGCCATAGAGACTTGTGTGTGATGGCCGCATAAGCGACAAAGATATTGAAAAACCAAAAGACCAGATGAACAATGCGGCCGCCGAAAAACCCCCTTGCGCATTCAGACAACCGCTACCCGTACATTCTTTCTTGCGGGAGCTGACCGGACGCGTGATGGACGGCCCGATATATCCTGTCGGGAGCGTGGTGCTTCTGACTACAAAAGAATTTGCTGTAGTCCGCGAGATTCGCACAGAATCAGATTTTCAGCCCCTCGTGGAAATCATTTCCAATATTTATGGGAGAAGATTGCAAAGGCCGATTCGTGTGGATCTGCGAATCAATGAAACGCGAAAGATACAAAAGGTTGCCAGCATGCCGAAATAGGGGGAGACTGAAATTGACATATCAGCGGAGTATGTGTATACTTTTTGACCAGAAATGCCCTAATGTGATATTTCTTAACACACTTTTTCTCGGAAGTCCATAAAAAATATTTATGCTTTTCAATAAAATATTGACAAATAATTTTAGCATGGTAATAAGGCAGATGAAGGTGGGGAATTTCCAAACTGGTATTTCAAGGCAAGTCGTACCATTGTAATTATCGGTTTCCGGAGCGGTTCCTGTGCTTTCAGTAACATTTTTTCAAGGAGAGTTTTTTATGCCGAAGGGAGTAATTAAGTGGTTCAATGAAAAAAAAGGCTATGGGTTCATCTCAAATGAAGAAGGCGGCGATGTCTTCGTCCACTATACGGGTATCCAGGGCGATGGCTTCAGGACGCTTAATGAAGGCGACAAGGTAGAGTTCGAGATTGAAACAAGCGATAAGGGGCCGCGTGCGGTTTCGGTGAGAACAATATAATTTTTTAAAATTTTAAAAGTAATAAATGAAGGACCGGCATAAACGCCGGTCTTTTTTTCATGTTTGATGATGAAAATGGAAGTATCCAATCCAACTGCCGGCGCCTCAATGCAGGTGGACGGCATGGATTTAGTTGTGCGTATTAGATATTATACTTGAACGAAATTTTTACTTTTGCACGGTATGCGGTGACTTTTCCGTTTTCTACCCGCATATCAAGTTCTTTCACTTCACCCACTCGAATATCGGATAATGACTTGGCTGCAGTTTCCACCGCGTTTTTCGCAGCTTCCTCCCATGACGAAGTGCTTGTACCGATGACTTCAATGACTTTGTACACGCTTTCCATAAAATGCCTCCTGTTTTGTTGATTTTGCCCACTATCGGGAGATAAAATCCGCAGAGAAATGATGCGTTTATTTAATACACATTAATTAAATATATTCATTAATTAAAGACCTGACAACCGGTTTTGACATTTTTACTGGCATTTTCGTCTGTAATTTTGTGGTTTTTTTCATAAATGAATCTATCTTGACAAAATCACACACCTTCTGCGAGGTGAAGAAATAGTGCGGAGTAACGCGAAATTGAATTATTACCAGGGAGGATGAAAATGGTGGTAACGGATAGCGGAAGAAAACTTGCGAAACTGATTAAAAAAGCCATTGATGATGGCAAACTCACTACTACGGAATATGAACAGATCCTTTCCCTTGCAGAGGAAGACGGACGAATTGACGCACACTAAAAAAGCCTTCTTTCAAATCTTCAGGAGATGATTTCAAATGGCTCGGTGAAGCGAATACCCGGATGATCGATGAGGCGATTTTTTGAGGTGGGCGATATTTAATTCGATTATTCTGTATGCATCGTTTGTGTATGCCGATAGTGCCCATATCCGGGAGGAAAATTCTTTCATCTTCCTCCCGGGAGCGTACTTCATGGCTGATGCCGCCACGGTTTCAGGAAACGAAGCTGGTTTTACCTCTCTTTCGCGAAAACAAATTGAAATACATATTGCGCGATACGCTTCCTTCGATGCATCCTTTCTTGTCCATGAGCGCCTTATAACTTCAGAACGATACGGCGAGACATTGCATCCGTATCGGCTTGAATATAGCATGGAATATTTTAAACTCTCGCGGCGCTTTTCGGATTTTTCCATTGGACTGTATTTCGATCATATCTGCTATAATATTATCGATGAACCGGAAGATACGGATGCCTATCAGCTACGCTGGTATGGTATCGGTGTACAGGTTTTTTCAAATGGAATGGGCCCTGGTAAAAAAGGAAAGTTCCATGCAAACGATGATGCCGTATTTCGCTGGCTTCTTTTTCCGCAGTTTCTTTTTGCTACCAGCGTTCCACTTTACACGGAACAGTTCAAATATGATTGCAGGGCCAGGGGTGTACTCCGCCTCGATTTGTGTTATTTTCTTGGGATGGTGCCGTACCTGGAGGCTGAGTTCGAGGCGCTGGTGGATGATGCAGTGCGTATCGATCGAACATTTGAAACAGGCGTGTATACAACACATAACACTGTTACGTTTTCGTTGTTCGCGGGATATCAATATCACTATGATGCGCTGTTATATCGAGGAAGTTCAGATGATGAATTCATTTTGGGGATGAGGGCTGAAGCAAGTATTGGATATGCCGATTCCCGTGTGCCGATGCCGATTGAAGTGAATGCTGAATTCCCCTCAATCCGTTTCAGTGGGGGATATGGAAAGAGAATTGGCAGTGCTTATCTTGGATATCTCACACAAATCGGTGCCGATTTGGATGCGGTGCGAATTGATAATCTGGCAGTGGTGCTCTCCGCCGATACTGCACATCACTCAAAAGCGAAGGGGAATGCACTCTTCCCGCGATATGTTTTACTTTCCTGGGGAGGAGGAATTGAATACTTTCTCTCAGAGCGTTTCTTTGCAGGACTGAAATATGAACGCGCGGTGCGATGCGACGGCAATACATATCGGGGATACGATGAACGCTATCATCTTCTTGGAATGAGTTTTGCAACCAGAGGGTTGCGGAGGGGAGAGATAGATTATGCCGATGCCGGAAGAAGAGACGGGTTTGCTCCGCAATTTGAATATCGGCTTTTTGCAGGCTGGGTTTGCCGATCTGAAGGCATTGAGTACGACATGGAAAATTCTGCAATGCTGCGCTGGGATGCGTTTCGCCATGGCCTGATGGTATGCTATGCGGCGGTAGACGGTGCTTACTATTACGGAGATGAAAAAAATTATTGTTGGGGTACGGAGGGCGGTATTCGGCTGAGATTCAATGTTGCACTTGAATTGTACTGGCGCTACGAGCGAATGACCGATTTTGACCGATTTAACGGCACATCGGAGCGCAGCGCAATGATTGGTTTCAGGGTCCAGCGTTGATGCGGACAGAGGAGTCCAATCTGGATTTTTGATACGTGCATGCATGTGCCGCATTAAAAAATCATATATCGATGCAATTTCACGTAAAAATACTTTTGTAACCAGTTCATTATACTCATAAAAGAACATCCGATTATGGCAGTTTTCTGCGATTTCCTGATGTATTCGAGAATATATTTGTATTGACATCTAATCAGAAGGTATATCATACATACAAAATATTAATTACCCTGCAGGAGGAAATCATGCCCGGCTCGATAGCTCCATTTCTAATTGCAAAAGGCGATAGCGATTTATGCATCATCCCCCGGATGGCAAACCGGCATGGTCTTATTGCCGGCGCAACGGGTACCGGAAAAACCGTTACTCTCCAGGTGATAGCAGAGCATTTCAGCGCGGCAGGCGTGCCGGTGTTTATGGCAGACATCAAGGGAGATCTCTCGGGAATAAGTAAACCCGGCAAAGAGAATGAAAAACTCTCCGAGAGATTGAAGAAGCTGAAAATAAAAGATCATTCCTTTGAGGGCTTCCCTGTTGTCTTCTGGGATTTATATGGGAAGAAGGGGCATCCGGTGAGAACTACCGTCACCGACATGGGCCCAATGCTTTTGAGCAGAATTCTCAACCTGAACGATACGCAAACCGGCACGCTGAATCTTGTATTTAAAATTGCCGACGATAATGGTTTGCCGATTTTAGATATTAAAGATCTCAGGTCGATGCTGCAGTACGTGGGGGACAATGCCTCACAGTTCAATACTGAATATGGAAGGGTATCCACCGCAAGCGTGGGCGCAATTCAGCGGGGTATTCTTGAGCTCCAGAATCAGGGTGCGGAGATGTTTTTCGGCGAGCCTGCGCTCAATGTTGAAGATTTTATTCAAACGGATTCGAAAGGGAAAGGGCAGGTGAATATTCTTGCAGCGGATGCCCTGATAAATTCTCCAAAGTTGTATGCAACATTCCTTTTGTGGCTGCTTTCAGAACTTTTTGAAATTCTTCCGGAAGTGGGCGATCTGGATAAACCCAAAATGGTGTTCTTTTTCGATGAAGCGCATCTCCTTTTCAATGATGCCTCGAAGGCGCTCCTTGAGAAAATTGAACAGGTGGTCCGCCTGATTCGCTCCAAAGGAGTGGGAGTGTATTTCATCACACAGAATCCCATGGATATTCCCGAAACGGTGCTCGGCCAGCTTGGAAACCGCGTGCAGCATGCCCTGCGGGCATTTACACCCAAAGACCAGAAAGCAGTGAAAGCCGCTGCGCAGACATTTCGGGCAAATCCAAAACTCGATGTTGAGAATGCAATTACGGAACTCGGTGTGGGAGAAGCGCTCGTATCGTTTCTTGATGAAGAGGGGAAACCTAAAATCGTGCAGCGCGCGTTTATTGTGCCGCCAAAGGGACAAATTGGACCTATAAATTCGGACGAGCGTAGGGCGATCATCAATTCATCGCCGGTAAAAGGTGCGTACGACACCGCAATCGACAGGGAGTCGGCATTTGAAATGCTGAAAGCCCGGGCGGAACAATCAGCGAAAGCAGCGGAAAAGGAAGCGCGTACGGATGCGAGTGCCAAACCTGCCAGAAAGGAACGGCAGACGCCAGGGAAAAAGACCGATTCTGTTGTTGATGCGATGATGAAAAGCGCTGCCCGTTCGGTGGGCAGTACGGTTGGAAGGCAAATCGTGCGCGGAATACTCGGCTCTCTTCTTGGAGGTCGGAGATAAATTCTCTTGACAAAAGAGAGAATCGTTTTGTAAGGCTATTTTGATGGGCGATTAGCTCAGTCGGTTAGAGCGCCTGCCTCACATGCAGGAGGTCGATGGTTCGAGTCCATTATCGCCCACATGGTGCATAAAACCCGCAGTGAAGCTGTGGGTTTTATTTCATCGATTTTGCACAATCGCGGTTGAGGCCATTGAGCTATTGATAGCGCACCGCAGAGTCCGAGCATTGAAGCGGCATACGCCTCGATATCCAAATCATTGCAGAGAATTCAAGAAATAAAATCATCATACATAACGATACCTGACAGTATAATATTCTCTTGCTTATCGTAATTTCTGGTTCAAAGCTTTTTTTAAATAAAAAACCCCCGGTCAACATTTGGCCAGGGGTGTGCACTGTACCTCTATAGTATTGCTGCGTCAGTTTGTGGCCATGCGTACTCGATTGATCCATCCTGCTCTGCGAGAACGCCATGAGGAAGTCTGCGCGGAGTAATTGATCGAGGTTTCCACTTCAATCATCTCATTGCCGAGCTCCTGAAAGCTTCCTGCGCTGTTCACACGCGCGATCCATGCATTTCGGCGCTGCGACCAGTTGCTCACCTGCGCACTGTAGTTTACGTTGGTTTCAAACTCAATGAGCAGGCGTTTGAGAGCGGCTAAATTGCTTCCTGCAGCTCTGACCTCACTAATCCATCCGCTCCTTCGTGCTCTCCACTGGTTTGTCTGGGCGGAAAAATTGACGCTGGTTTCAAGTTCAATGAGCAGGTTTCCGAACTGGCCGGCCTGGGCCTTCACGGGAAGAAGGGGAAGAACTAAAAGAGCGCCGAGTGCAACGAGCAAAAGCTTTTTCATGGATATCCTCCTCGAAGAATATGGAAAAAATTTTACGTCATTTCACTGCCATTCATCAAATGACGGAAATGACGTACATGTGTATCATGTACAAATGAATATAACAAAGACTGATAGAGAATGGCAATAAAAAAATTAAAAAATTATGAAAAAACATTTATCAATTACTTAACTCATCGATTGATTGTTTCTTTTTTTTATAGCTCCCCCATATTCACTTGACTTATTTAGTGTTTATTATTACAATTTATACAAATATATATCAATTTCAATGTTCTGTTCGGCAAGGAGGTCTTTATGCCAGAAGAATTCAAACCCGGATGTACACGTCCCACCACTTCACCGCCACCACAGGACAGTAGTACCCAGGAACAGCAAATTTTATCAAAAAAGGAGGAACACACAATGATTCAGGTTGGTCAAAAAGCCCCAGATTTTTCACTCCCGGCATATTTTAAAGGGAAATTCGTAGAAGTAAAGTTATCTGAATACGCAGGTAAATGGGTAGTACTTTGTTTTTACCCGGGGGATTTCACATTTGTTTGAGCCACAGAAGTTTCTGCGGTCGCAGAAAAATATCCAGAATTTCAAAAATTAGGTGTGGAAGTTTTATCTGTAAGTGTTGACAGCATTTTCGTACATAAAATGTGGAACGACAATGAATTGTCTAAAATGGTAAAAGGGGGTATACCCTTCCCCATGCTTTCTGATGCTGGAGGGAAAGTTGGAACCTTGTATGGAGTTTACAACAGCGATGCCGGAGTTGAAAACCGTGGTCGCTTTTTAATAGATCCTGACGGTGTTATTGTGGGTTATGAAGTACTGACACCTCCTGTTGGTCGTAATGTCCTTGAAACAATACGTCAAATACAGGCTTTTCAGTTAGTAAGAGAAAGCAAAGGCACTCAGGCGACACCATCAGGCTGGAAGCCGGGAAAAGAAACTCTAAAGCCAGGGCCTGATCTGGTGGGGAGAGTTTGGGAGGTGTGGACTGTGAATAAGGCGTTTGATTAATAGCTAAATTTTAAATGGAAATAAAGCGGTGGTTTTGCGGCAATCACCGTTGAAAGAATTATGCGCCCGGATGTGTGGTTTCCGTTGATAGGACTGATTTCCGGGAGATGCGTATCAACCTCATCTTCAACACGATGGACGCGATGCACGGGTGGGGCACCCTCTCCCTGCAAACGGAGGTCGAACCCCACCGTGCAGAGCTTCGCGTTCCCCCCTGACCACGGGCGGTCACGCCGTACCGCTCGCGCAAAAAACCGGATGCGAGATTGAGTATCCTTCCACGATGGGAGCTTATTCCTTAAACACCAGGGGACCACGAAGTACGCCACCACATGTCCCGGTTCGTGACCCTTTCGATTCAAGTGTCCTTTCATCGGCGAGGAGGGTTTTTCACGGGAGCTAAGTTCATTAAATGCTGCTAAAACACTATTGGCTTACCGACAATCAGATCTTTGTAATCATTGCCAAAAGCCTCTTTAAAGCGATCGATTGCCCAATCGGAACTATCATGCGCGGACAGGGACACCACCTTCGCTCCGGATTCCTTTACGGCAGCGATGGCATCATACACATCTTTCTCATTGATGTAGTTCCACGGCATCCGGTCCGATCCTACAATCGCCTGCAGGTTTATTGGGCCTACCATAATCCTGCCGCCATGGACAGGAAAGTGCAGTCCTCCGATTACTCCATAGATTGGCAACGCAAAGAGCTTCTTAGCTCGCTCAATTACCCGCTGCACAGTCTGGTGACCGCATCCGATTATAAGTACCAGGCCTTTGCCATTAACGTTTACAGCCAGGGCCTGTTCCTCCGTGTACCCCATTATGTAAAGCGCGCGCGGAATACTTCCAATCCCGTACACTCCGGGGGCAAGACGGACCGGGTCAATTGAAACGTGCACCGTTGAAGCAGGATTGTTGTTGAATGATGATGGTTTAAGCGGAAGCGGTGAATACACGGGTACCGGTGGAAAATCCACATGACCACGTGAGAGACTGAACGTATGGCTCCTCTGTTCCGCCGTACCGCCAAGATGGTCAAGATGGTGGTGTGATATAAACAAGGCATTAATGTCCTCAAGCTTAACTCCGAAGATTTTCATGTTGTTTAGAAGGGGCGAGGGATGCTCCTTTTTCGCGTTAAACCCGACATCCATCAGAACGTTGAAGTTCCCGGTTTTTATAAGGTATGAGATCCCTGCTTCTGTTTTTGCGCCCGGTGTCTCAGTATAAAAATCCACCAGAGGCAGCACGCTCAGGGACTTCACAGTTCCGGGATCATCTATGCGTGGGTATTTCCTTGCCTTCCGCGCCTTTGCCGCGCGGTTCCGGTCTATCAACAATTTTGTTATTGTAATCATTCTATTAATTCCTTTTATTTTGTTATTGCTTTACAAAAATGGGAATTGTACCCCTCTTAGTTGAAATTTTTAGCGATATTATTCTCATATTCTTAACCCGACTTCCCGTCAATCCTAATTATCTCTTGGCTCAATATTATTCCCATATTTTACTCCACAATAAATACATTAAAAGATTCCGGGCACGGATACCCGGCCAAAGATTATCGGCCTTTGCGCTTAACGTCAAAACATGCCCCCCGCCGCGCTGATGTGTGCGCGGTGTGCCGACCTGCCTGCCGCGCAACGGCGCAGCCAGGAGGCTGAGGAGCGTAAGCAATAAAGTGCCGTGTTGCGCGAAGGATACTGCTTATTTTTTCATTCTCTGATATTATTTCCATATTGTAATCAGAGGTTTAATATTCATACAGCCTCTGAGTCGATGCATTCCTTCTTTTGCGTGTTTTTTTATTTTCCCCAGAGTACAACTCTCGGGTAGCCGCGATGAATTTCCACAAGAGGGATATTCTCAAAAATTGTTCTTGACAGTGTACATATTGGCATTGCAAATTCTGATAGTTTTACTCGAAAATTTTCTCCAGTACAATCCAGAGTATGAATACACGCCCCTCCGAGGAAGAGGCGCATTCGGCCATGAACAGAGCTTTTAGGAGGCGATGATGCCGAAACTCACCGTAATCTTCCATCCGCGATACTATAATTCAGATTATTCCAGTGATCCTGCCGCATCGCCCGGTAGGCTTGAGGGAATTATGAAACTCATCGAGTCTTTTCCAGACCGCTATCAAATCATCATGCCGGAGTCAGCATCGGAAGAAGATATTCTGCGAGCGCATGGGAAGGGGCATCTTAATCGTATCCAGCGCGATCCGCTTTTATATGAGCTTTCATCTCTATCTGCTGGAGGTGCGATATATGCGGCAGAACTTGCCCACCAGGGAAATCCGAGCTTCGCCGTTTTAAGACCGCCGGGGCATCATGCGTCGGCCGATTCCTGCTGGGGTTTTTGTTATTTCAACAATATGAGTATTGCGCTTTTAAAACTTTTTGCCGAAAAGAAAATTTCATCGGCATTTGTGCTCGATTTCGACCTTCACACGGGAGATGGAAATCTCAATATCCTGGGAGGAAGAAGAGATGGATTTCATGTTGATATTTTAAATCCGGTTGCATCGGAAAGCATGGAATACCTCAATGAAGTTGAAGCGCATATGAAATTGCTGAAAAACATTGACATTTTTGCCGCGTCTGCGGGTTTCGATCAGGGTATCGATGACTGGGGCGGGCTTCTTTCAGAGGATGATTACTTTGAGATCGGAAGGCTTTTGCGCGAGTATTCGCAAAAGCTCTGTGCGGGTAGAAGGTTCGCCATACTTGAAGGCGGCTACAACCACAGTGCACTGCCGGGGAATGTTGATGCATTTTGCAGGGGCTTTTCGGATTAATCGGCATTGTCGGTTGAAACTATTTTTGAAATTATCTTGACGATGTTTTTGCATGAGCGCCGTATTCCTCGTGGATGGAACAAAATATACACAATCGATTTGAGACAATTGTTAAAAATACACTGCGTGCATTCCGCTATCGCAACTATCGGCTTTTTTTCTTCGGGCAGGGTATTTCTCTCATAGGAACATGGATGCAGTCGGTTGCAACAAGCTGGCTTGTATATCGGCTGACGCACTCATCGCTTTCTCTGGGGCTTGTAGCATTTTCCGGGCAGATTCCAGTTTTTCTCATTTCTCCTTTTGCAGGAGTTCTAAACGACAGATGGAATCGCCGCCATGCGCTCATCATTATACAGTTTATGGCGCTTTTTCAGGCTCTTTCCCTGGCAATTTTCACTATTACCGGCCATGCCATGGTACTGAATATCATCGGATTGACTTTTTTTCTGGGCATCGTCAATGCGTTTGAGATGCCCACGCGGCAGTCGCTGGTCGTAGAACTGGTGGACGACCGAAAAGACCTTGGAAACGCAATTGCTCTCAACTCGACAGTATTTAACGGGGCACGTCTGATCGGTCCGGCGATTGCGGGGGTGCTTGTGGCGCGCTTTGGTGAAGGGGTGTGTTTTTTTTCGAATGCGGCAACTTATCTTGCTGCGATCATCGCATTTTGCCTCATGACAAATTCGAACAGTACGAATAACACCAAACGTCAGAATATTTTCTCGGAACTGAAAGAGGGATTCGCCTACGCCGTAAAATTCAAGCCTATCCGCGATCTTCTTTTGCTTATCGTGCTTTTGAGTTTTGTGGGGATGTCATTTCCTGTGGTGCTCCCCGTGATTGCCGCAAAAGTTTTGGGGGGTGGTTCGGGTGTGTACGGCGCCCTTGTTGCGGCATCGGGATTCGGTGCATTCATTGCGACGGTGTTTCTGGCAACGCGCGCAAGCGTTCTGGGATTTGTTCGCATTGTCTCAACCGGTATGTTTCTTTTCGGCATTGTACTAATCGGGTTTTCATTTTCACGGATGGTATCAGTTTCGCTCGTTCTTGTCGCGATTGCGGGCGGTGCGATGATATTGAATATGGCTGCCAGCAATACCATCATACAGACAATCGTTGATGAAAATAAGCGCGGACGTGTGATGAGTATGTATGTGATGGCGTTTATGGGCTCAGCGCCCGCCGGCAGCATCTTTTCGGGATATATTGCCAATTCGTTTGGCGCACCTGTGGCGGTATTTATTGGCGGGCTGTGCGCACTGGCTGGTGGGATGGTCTTTGCGAAACGTCTTCCCGAAATTCGAAAAATTATTCAGCCTATATATCGCGAAAAGGGCATCTTCCCTGCTACAGATCAGTCGATGGAATCGGCAATTGAACTGGGAAATACCCCGGAATAGGCGGAAAGTTATGTGGGTTTTCTCGAAGCACATAGATTGGGGGTGAAAAATAGTAATTGACAAACTACGTCAATTTGCAATAATAATTGAATTACCGTTTATGTGTATGCAAATCCCGTAATGTCACAATGCGGTCTTTGGTGACGTTCTTTTGAGGCGCAGCACAAGAGGCAACACTGCGTGCGTGAGGGGTATTTTTTCTGGTACAACCTAAAATCTCTGGATTTTACAACTAGAATTTTCAAACGCCCATAACTTTCT
>DYLV01000249.1 GCA_020721925.1 Leptospira biflexa | reverse complement strand
GCGGATCATCAAACACCGGGTGAAGATGAAGATAAATGAGCGGGAGTATAATTATTTTCAGGATACGCGGAAGTTTTTCCGGCGGTCTATTTCGCTGGTGATGGCGATTGCGGTGTACACATACCTTGCCGAAATTGTTAAAAAAATACTGCAAAAGGACTTTGAGGGGTTACACGCGGATAATTATCCCTTCGAATGCTATGCAATTATGGGAAAATGTATAGAAAATATCCCGACATGGCGCATCTGGTGGGGAGTACCGCCGGATTTGGAGATATTGCTCACAAAATAAACCTCAACAGAAACAATTATCCGTCCACCTTGCTTTACTCCAATAGAAGTCGAGAGGGATTATTCTACTTTCATGTGTGGGTGCAATGGCAGTTACAAACTATGATATTGGACCTGTTTTTCAGGCAAATAGAACCAACCACAAACTAAGTTACGTCGATACACTCTCTGAAAAGATACATCAGGCAAAACGCATAAAACCCGTTCGACGCGTTCATCTTCGATATAACCAAAAAAAACGGCATGAGCGGCTATAGCCAAGGCCAATCCACACCGGAACAAACCAGTTCATCTTTAACTGAAGCACATTGAAATCTTTCATAATGAAAGAAGTTGAATTACTGCCCTTGAAATATTTTACAATTACGAGAATGCCGTTCAGCAAATTGTTGCATTATCTTCAATTTTGCGTGAAAGCCGCTGCATTCTTGTAATGAACCGCTCCCTGTGGAATGACAACATATGTACGTCTGAAATTTCTTCTCCATAAGCAATTAAGCCATCATCCAATAAAGCAAGCGCCTCCTGGCAATATTTCAACGCCGCACTGTAATTTTTCTCTATATGCTCGCAGTGTTTGGCAAGCTCTTCTTTTGAGAAGACCGACTCGTCTCTTTTCCAGAAACTCATGATTTCGTCGCGCCTGCCGAGCCTTTTCATCGCACAGGAAAATTTTTTAAAAAGGAGACGGTCTTTGAACACATCCTCGCCTAAAAACTGCACCACATCAAGGAAAAGCTCACAATCGCGTCGGTAAAGCCAGCGCGCCACATGCGAAATCGATATGCCGCTTATAGCATGAAAACGCCGCTTTTCAAGGTTTTCATAGACGTTCACAAAAAAAAGCAGAAGCAGCGCCATAGAGGCAATATCCTGGCGATGATGCGCAATCACGCTTCCCATCCGCTGTGTTTCTCCGGTCTTTTGATATGAAAAATACACCTCGGGGATGAGCCATGATGGTATATCGTCCGTACGCGCAATTCCCAGTACCCGCGTTTCAAGAGTTGAAAGTGCACAGTTTTCAAAAAGGCTTTTGAATACTGCGCGCGAAGGATGCAAGAGATCGATGGATTTCTTTTCCACGGGAAATCCAGGAACCCGGTTTATTCGATAGCGGTTTTTGAGCAGGGGAATATCGAAGGAATGACCGTTGTACGTCACAGCTGTTTTTTCCTGAAAGGTTTTGAGCATCTTCCGCAAGATGGCGGGCTCCTCGGAATATTCATGCATGAAGTATTGCTCGACCACAAGCGTTCTGCCCTGCACTGTCCCGAGGCCGAACAGAAAAGCATAACTGCCGGCGCCAATTGAGAGCGAGGTTGTTTCCAGGTCCACAAACACAAGATCTTCAAACCTCAGCTCCCCATCAATCCCCAAACGGCTAGAAAAAGGGGTGATGGATTTTCGTAGCGGCACCGAAAGCCGACTCGCATGCTCTTCAAGATTATGCATCGAAACAAATCGCCACAGGGGAACATCGCCCTCACAAAGTTTTTCTGCGCCAAAGCGTTCCGGTGTAGGCCGCGTCGGCTCAGAAAGGGGCGTTTTCTTTTTGTATATATCGAGCTTATCGCGCAGTGACGGCATATTACATCATTCCTCCCAGAAGCGCAATGACTG
>DYLV01000073.1 GCA_020721925.1 Leptospira biflexa | reverse complement strand
TCGCCGCTTTACCAGATCACCCGCGTGCGCAGCGATTTTCGAAGCGATGACGCCGATTCGGACATCATCCACAGTGGGAAGACGCAAATGCTCCGCGGGCGTTACATGGCATAGAAAATCGGCCCCGCTTGCCGCGGCAATCGCACCGCCGATCGCAGAAGTGATATGGTCATAGCCGGGAGCGACATCGGTCACCAATGGCCCCAGCACATAATATGGTGCTCCGTCGCAGAGGCTTTTTTCCAGGCGCATATTATCGGCAATTAAATCGAGCGGGACGTGTCCCGGCCCTTCGATAATCACCTGGACACCTTTTTCCCGTGCCCTCCGTGCAAGCCTTCCCAGAATTAGCATTTCATGCACCTGGCCGCAGTCGCTTGCGTCATGAATCGCGCCCGGACGCAGGCCATCGCCAAGGCTTATAGCGACATTGTACTCTGCCAAAATTTCAAGTATTTCATCATAGTGTTCATACAGGGGGTTCTCTTTTTTATTATAAGAAATCCAGTGCGCGATGATGGAGCCCCCCCGGCTCGTGATGCCCAGGATTCGTTCCTGCGAATTCAACGATTTTAGCGACTCCTTCGTAACACCCGCGTGAATCGTCATATAATCAACCCCCTCTTCGGCCTGGCGGCGAATCACGCGGATAAAATCCTCAATGGTCATATCCATCAGCGATTTCTTCGCACGGGTCATTTCAACCGCCGCTTCGTAAATCGGCACGGTGCCGAGAGGAATTGATGAAGCTTCAAGGATTTGACGGCGGAATCCAGAAATATCTCCCCCGGTCGAAAGATCCATCACCGTGTCCGCTCCTGCTTCAATTGCAACGCGAAGCTTTTCCATCTCCACGCGTATGTCGAAAAAATCGGGGGAAGAACCGATATTGGCATTTATCTTTGTAAAAAGCCCTCTGCCGATTGCCATTGGCGCAATGCGATGGTGTTTATTTTTCAGCACAACAATGCTTCCGTCGACGATGCCTTCCTCAAGATGTGCAATCGACACTTTCTCTTTTTCCGCAATACGGGAAAGATCGTCATCGCGTATAAATGCACTGAGATGATTTTTCATTTCACAATTCTTTATCCTTCCTGTTTTTCTTCATAATTATACATATCATGCAACACAACAGATCATCACCGGCAATATATCACAATTCATTCCTCTTCACGCCAATACGGCATGGCGCGTAAACCATTCAATATCAACAGCTTCATGACTCACATGCAATAGCAGCCCATTCATCCTGAGGCGTATTTTTCTAACATGCAACGCGACGTAATCCATGTCAATACAAAAAATGGATTGAAATAATATCGCCCATAGCCATCATTTACCCGAGACAGCAACATTTTATGCAATGGGAATAATATGAGCCGATTCAGCGAAGTGGTGCGCTTCATTGATTTTGACAGAAAAAACAATTTTGTCATTGAACCGAATATCCGGATACTATCTGTCCAGGAGAGGCTTTTCGACGCAATCAAAACCTACAACCCCGCCGTGATCGTGAAAACGGGTATTGGTTCCGGGAAAATACTTGCTGCATTGCTCGAGAGTACCGCCGCCAGAATTGTAGCGGTCGAACCATCGGAAAAAGCGATTCAGGAATTCCTTCCCCGGTATACAACAACCGAATTGAAAAGGCGGCTGGATATTGTATGTGGCGATATGCACAACTTCCCCATCGATTATTATAAAGCCGATATGGTTGTTTCAATCGATTATCTCGATCTCTTCGACATGGGACGCTGCATCGACGAGTTCAAACGCGCCCTTAACTTCGACGGGATATTCTTTTTTGCCGGCACTGCTCTCTTTGACGATGATATCGAGGGATTCTACGATGATTTTATGCGGACACTATGTCCTCTGCACACGGACTTTTACCTCACTGAAGACTTTAAGACGATCATGGGCTTGAAAGATTTTACATTCGTCAGGAGCATGGTGCTCTCATTCGAGCGCGATCTGAAAGCGGCGTTTGATTACTACGGCACTTTCTTTGGAACAGGACCGCGCGATGACGCACGCGAATTCCTCAATGAACACCGCCACAACTTCGAATCGCTGTACTCACTTACGAAAGACGAGATCATCACCGAGCCCTACCTCATCGGCATGTATATGCGAAACAGGCCTTCAATGGAGAAAGTATGATATGAGTTTCATCGCAACGAATGGTCATCAAAAATTCATACAATCAGCGAATTCTTCTATCCTGTGCACACAAGATTGCACCCTTTAAAGTAATTCTGCATTTTTTTCATGTACACAGGGAAAAAGACCGGCTTCCGCCGGTCTTTTTCACATACTCAATCGTACTATATTTTCCGTTAAAATTCAGGCTGATCGACCTGCGGCCTTTTCGCATCACCTTCGCCCGCAGCTTTCGGAGCTTTTTCTTCTTTAGCACTGGATTTTTTCTGTTCAGCTCCTTCCAGAGGGATTTTCAACTGCCAGCCGGGGTAAATGAGATGTGGATTGCGTATACGGTCCCTGTTCGCCTCATGAATGACGGGCCATTTCTTTCCATCACCGTAATATCGTTTTGCAATTTTCCAGAGACAATCCCTGTTTTCTGGAATGTAGCGCACCACATAGATCGCATAGCCGCGTTCCCGGTCTATTTCGCTCTGACTCTTCGTGCCTTCCTTGTCCGCCGTTTCTTTTCCGCCTGCCGACACATCAATTCCCGCCCCCGATTTCGTATTCATCACAATAAGCGACAGGCGCTTGGAATCGGACGCGGCGGTAATGGATTCTTCGTACTTCCCTTTTTCATGCAGATCCTGCGAACTTTTGAGCGACTCGCGTGCAAGCGCCAGATCGGTTGCGGCCGCGGAAGCCCCCGATGATTTTTCAGCCTTTGAAAGGTGCAGCTTCGCATCATCGATTGCCGCGGACGACGTGCCTTTCATAGACCGAATTAACGCTTCATCTGCATTGATTTTCGCAACCTCAATTGCAGAAAATCCCTGCTTCAGATGAACGGATTGAAGAGAATCTGAAGCAATTTTCACATTGTCTTCTGCAAGCTTCAAATTTTCAGGCGCATATTTATCCGCATTGTATTTTTTCGCCCTGTCGATTGTGGCGTTTACATCGGCAATCGAATCGCCCAGAAGACCTTTTTTCCCAATGGCGATGTCACGGGCCCTTTTTGCATCTTCATCCGCTGCCGACGCTTTGAGGTATGCGTGGTAAAAATCCTTATCTTCAAATTTTTTGTTCGAATCCTTTACGCCTTCCTGAGCCCGGAGATACTCAGTGCGCGCAAGCGACTCCGCATATGCATCGGTCGCTTCTTCAAGGCTTTTTTCCGCCCTCGTAATGGTGTCTTTGGCAAGAAGCGGCACGGATTTGGAGTACGCTTCTTCCGCTTTGATGCGCGCGTTATTGGCTTCTTTGGCCGCTTTCTCCTGATCGTCTTTCATAACCAGGCTGTGCGACTCCATAAGACCGCCTCGCGCGGCTTTGATCTCATCAGGAGCGTATTTGTCGGCTTTTACCGATTCCGCTTTGCTGATGGCGACTTTTGCTTCCGACATTTCGCGGATGGGCACCTTCTCTCCGCATCCGATTGCGGCTGCCATAAATAACGCACCGATAAGAACAACCACTATTCTTTTACCCGATTTCATACCTCACCCTCACAATTTAAGGATTATCGACTGACGACCTCCCGTCAGGGTACGGCTATCTATTAAAAGACGCAACTGCGTCTTCTTCGGAATCGAATATCTCAAAAAACGACGTCAGCTTGGTCAGTTCGAAAACTTTGCGAACGGACGCATACACATTGATGATTTTCAACCCGCCCTGATATTTTTTTAAATTAGATAGACTCGAGATGAGTGCTCCTATTCCGGACGAATCGATGTATGAAACCTTTTCGAGATTGATGATCACGTTATATTTCTTCTCTTCAATGAGCTTGTTTATGATGTCCTTTATTTCGGGGGCATTATAGAGGTCTATCTCTCCGGTAATATCTAACACAACGATATCATCCTTTGTCCTTTTGTTTATGTCCATCCCTTTCCACTCCTCCGAATTATTAAATCGCTTCTGCGGCTCCCTTTATCCGACATACATAGCCTCTGTCGATAAGGGTGAATCGGCAAAATATTCTACCTGTCACAGGAATAACATATTATTAACCATAATTTTTCGTGTCAAGATAATTTATGCAATAAACAAGAAAAGAATTCGCAATTTTCATTGCACAGCCAGAACCTGCATTTCACCTATGACTGCGGCGCAATGGGCATTCGCATCAATCATCCGATTGCGTATTTTTTAATATTCTCTTCATCTGTCCAGCAATGCGCATAACGAATTCCGCACCACTATGAAGTCCGCGGTACAGGTACAGCGAGCGACGTGCAATTTTCTCATCGGCGCTTTTTTTCTCATCATCTTCCAGATCATGCCCTTCCATAATAGTATGCACCACTTTCTGAATTGTCAGGCCAATCATATCCGTAGTTTTTTTTCTCAACTCAATGGCGCGATCAGCTTCGTCCAGCTTTTTTATAATATATGCGATTTTTGCCCCATCACGGTTGGCTGAAGCAGTTTGCTCAGCTAAATCTTCTGCGAGTCTCACCGCACGGTCCAAAACCGGCAGAAGCTCTTCCGCATCGACGCTTATTTTCTCACACTGTTCTTCCAAAAGATGACGTACTCTGAGAGAATTCTGTGCCGACTTAGCCTTTTCATACCTCGCATCTACAATACTCCAGAGATCTTTTTCCTCCCCCAGATCAATCTTCATATCATTAACATGCGCAACCCCTTTCATCCGCGCACCGTTCACCGTCGCGTTGATAAGCTCCGGATCGTTTCTGCGTTCAAACCACGATAAGAATATCATCATCTTCTGGTTGGTGTGCACCCTGCCGCCTCGTATCCCATCGATGAAAATTTTTGGAAGCGCGGTAAGCTGCCGGCGATTGTACATTTCGGCGGGGAAAAACCTTTCGGTTCTCAGATGCACCTGATCATCCAGATACGACCCTCTTGCATGGGCATATCCTCCCGTGAAAGCAAGATCCTGACCCACAAGTACGATGGGTGAGGCACCAAGCCGCTTTGCAAAATCGTACGCATTGGTGGAAACCGAACCTCCATGTGCAATCTCCCCCCCCTCGCCACAGATTTCATCAATCCATTTCATCATCGGGAATGCCGTGCCGGTGCGAACCACTCTACCTTTAAACAGCCTGAATACCGAGGGATGCGACGACGGATCCGCCACCAGTATCGTCTTTGACATCGTATCGCCTTCGAAGTAGCGTGCGTTGACGGATTGAGGATCGACTGTTATGCAGAAATGCGGCTCAATACCGTGTTTTCGCAATATGCGGTACGAGGTGTCAACCGCTACGATGATCGATCGCGAACCGCTCTTTCGGATAAAATCGATGCTCTCCGAAAGCGAAGGCCCGGCCGCAGCCACAATCGCGGGAACGCCTTTGAACGCATCGTAAAAAAACTTCGCACGCGGCAGGTCGGCAAGATATCCCGCATTGCGCGCGATATTCTGAATCCAGGTCTTTTCAAACTTTGCCAGAGTGGCAATATTCACATCTTTGGTGGAGAGATACGATCGCGCAATGCGAAGAACGTTGGAGTAAAACATCGAATCGGCCTGGTGTGAACCGCGATGCAGAAGGAAGGCGGTGCGGCGCGTTGATTTCCCCTGAAGGGCACGCGCGATATCGTCCTCGGAGGGACTCAAGAGAAGTATGCATCGTGGATTTCCAAAAAGAGGTGTAAGATCCCGATGCGCACAGGCTTTTTTAATGATAAGCGGACTTTGTTCAATGACAAGCACCACCGCATCGCCTCCCACGCGCTGCAGTAAATCTTCAATATGATAGGCGAAGCCAAAACCCGAAACGATAAACAGATCAAACTCGTGCGTGTCGATTTCAGAGGCAAAACGCGTCGCCTCTTTTTTCGGATCGATCCTGCTGTGAAGTGCGATTGCCTTCCCTGCAGCTACGATTTCCGGCACAGGGCCGCTTTTGGCTTCGATGACGGTGATGGCAGCATCATCAGGCGCCTGTTCGATAATCGATGCAAGCGGACCATCTTTCGCACGCAAGAGAGCAATATTTTTCTCGAATAATCCCTTCATCACTCTTCTTTCAGATACAGTTTAATTCTCGAGCCGAAAGTAAGCTTCGTTCCCGGTACCGGTTGCTGACGAAACACGCGTCCTGTTCCATGCCATGAGGTGTTGATGGAAAGCGCTTTCCGCATCATCGAAATATTCCGCACCGATTCGGCCAGTGTGTGCCCGGTAAAATCCGGCATGGTGCGTCCATCAAAGTGGAAAGATTCTCCTTTTTCCAGAATTTTACCGCTCGCAATGAGAGGCTTATTGCGAACGCCCAGATACGGCAATATTCTTTTGGCTACCCGCGCAAACACCGGCGCCGCAACCGCACCGCCGGAAGCACCCGAAGGCTCATCGAGAACCACAAGAATACAGATTTCAGGGGCAGGATACGGCGCAAGCCCTATGAATATCGCCGTCTCCCTGCCGGGATCGTATCCTCCGCCAGGCCGCGATTTTTGTGCGGTTCCGGTTTTCCCCACCACAATATAATACGCAACTGTCGCGCGCTTGCCGGTACCGCTTTCCACGGCTACTTTCATCATGGAAAGAAGTTTTTTTGCGGTTTCTTTTGAAATGATATTCCCTTTTGAGCGCGGGAAAAAAGAGCGCACCACCGTGCCGTCATCCCGTTCAATTGCTTCGACAACAGTGGGAATCATATATACTCCATGGTTGCCAATCGCTGAAAATGCGGCTGCAAGCTGGATTGAAGTAACAGAAATTTCTTGCCCTATTGCCATTGAATACTTCGATAATCCCGACCATCTGGAAAGCGGCCGAAGAATTCCCTCGGACTCGCCGGGAAGCTCTATTCCCGTCCGTGATCCAAAGCCAAACCGTGTTAGCATATCGTACATCGCCTGTTTTTTCACATCCTTCATCGCCTGGATGATGCCGGCATTACACGAATATTTAATGATATCCGTCGCTGAAACCTGCCCATGCACTCCAATACAGTTTATCACCGTATCCGCAATCTCGACTTTGCCCCGGCACACATATCTTTTGTCAAGAGAAGGAAAAAGCTCGAGAAGGAGGGCCATTGCAATGATCTTCAGCGTGGAGCCGGGTTCGAATGAATCGGTAACCGTATAGTGCTGGCGCTGATGGGATGATGATGCTTCATAGTGATTTGGATCGAAAGAAGGATATTTTCCAATTGCTAAAAGCTTCCCGGTCTTCACTTCCATGACCAGCACCACACCCTGAATCGCACCGGTGTTTTTTACCGCATCACCGATCGCTTTTTCAGCCTGATGCTGCACAAAACGGTCAATTGTCAGCACAAGGGAATCGCCGGAAGCATATCCTTCATCAGAAGAAGTTCCGCTGGATCGGGAAAGCACCGCATCATATTTATATTCCAGCCCTTCAAGCCCGTTGCCGTCGATTCCCACAAATCCGAGTATATTTGCGGCAATGCTTCCCGATGGATACGCCCGCTGCATCTCTTTTTGAAAGAAAAGCCCATCAATTTTTAACTCTTTTATCTTTAAAGCGGCTGCATCATCAACTTTCCGCTTGATCCAGACGAAATCCCCCGGGCTTTGCAACTTGCGCTCTATGATATCTTTTGAAATGCCGAGAAAACGGGAAAGGACTGAGGCAACCGCCGTCGGGTCTTTTATTTTTTTGGGATTTGCAAAAAGCGACTCACGCTCCACGCTCATTGCCAGAATATTCCTCTGCCGGTCCATAATGAGCCCCCGGCGCACGTTTCCCGTCTTTGATGAAAGAATGATCTTTTCAGAAAAATGAAGCTGATAGATCGCAATAAGGAGATATGCCGCGATGCCGACAATCAGAATCCCGGCAAGGTACACCCTCACATGTGCTCTATCGCGGCGCATGAAAGCCTTAACGAATAAGTCCGAACCTCAGCAGAAAAAAATCGCGGCGCTTTGCCATATCGCCGAAAAGAACATGCGCAGTATTCCAGTATAGCACAAACGCCTTGCCCCGCACGCGCTCAATCGGCACATAGCCGAAATACCTGCTGTCCTGAGAGTTGGTGCGATTATCACCGAGCACCAGTATATGCCCGGGGGGGACCTTCCCCTCGATTGCTCGACTGCCGAAGGAGCGGTAATCGGTACAATTATTGCCCGAAATTCGTGGACATTTCACGTATGGCTCTTCCTGCCTCTGGCCATTGACGTACACATATCCATCGTTTTCATCAATATGGAAAATATCGCCGGCCACAGCAATGCACCGCTTGATGAAATCGCGTTCTTCCTCACCCGGCGGCTTGAAAATAACGATATCTCCTCGCTGAATCTTGCGCAGGCCGGGAATGTGAATTTCTTTCGACATCCCCAGAAGCTTCGGGAAGACAGGGCCATAGCTGATTTTTTCAACCAGCAGATGATCACCCACCAGAAGCGTATCTTCCATTGAGCCGGTCGGGATGAAGTAGGCCTGAACAATAAACTGGCGGATGTGCATGGCCAGAATGAGCGCAACGAGAACCGCATCGAAAATTTCATACGCTTTTTTGAACGCCCGCGTCCGCTTCGGTGCAAGGTCCTGAAACAGCCCCACCATCTCCGCTTTATCTTCGGGCCCGAGAAGGTTGAGAGGAAAAGCGCTTTTCGCATATTTTTCCCGTACAATGAGATTGCCGATGGGATTGATTTCGCAGTAGGTAATTTTATCCGCATCGTGAATATAGCGTCTGTTTTTCAGGTTGAACTCAATTCCTCCCGCGCGAAAGGTAATCTGCGCACCTCTGTAGATATAGAATTTGATCAGGTCGTTAACTATTCTGGCGAAGAATATTATCGAAACAAATCCGCCAGTGAAGTACACAACCGGATACGCCCATTTAATTGCAAGTGAAGCCGCAATAAACAGCGTCGAATACAAAAGAAGAATCAGCTTCAATATCCGGACCGAAAAAAATTTAAACGCTTCCAGCCCCTCTATAGGACGGAATGCGTATTCGCCTTCAAGCGATGTATTGAAACGAAAAAATTGCAGCATATGCGACACCTCATGATTTACCAACCCCCGCACGCTATCCTCCCTCTATGCTCGCGGACGGCATACACACCACAGATCGCGTTCGCCGAGGCATGTGCAATCGCAGAAAAGAATCGTTCGGGGAAATTATTTATTGCAGAAATCCCTTAACCTCGTAGAATAGACCGATTTCATTGTCCAGAACTTTTTTCATGAGAAAACAAAGTATCGATCACATAAAAAAACTCGGCGTTGCGGAGCGAAAATCTCTTGCCGAAATACTGAGCGACGGAAAAAAGGCGGACGGCAGTATCGTAGCCCAGAAGCTCACCACTCCACTGGGGCTTTTTCGAGTGTTACAAAGCCTTTCCGACGAAGAATATCGCGTCTTTGTAGAAATTTCGAAAGATGCTTCCGGAAGTACCATGGGGCAGCTTGAAACCACACTTACGCTTAAAAGAGAACTGATTGATGCTATTGCAAATACCCTCGAAAAAAAGCTTCTTGCTTTTGTTATTAAAAATCGACAGCATCTTCATAATAAATCAGACCGTCTCATCCCGTATGAAGACATCAGAGCTGCCTTCCGGCCGATTGAACCGTCACAAATTCGGGATGTATATCGAAAATTGCATGAAACCGCCAGAAGAGCGCTGGGGAAGAATCAAATCCAGATCGAAAACAATCACAATACAAAAGGTTTGCTGGATTTACTCGTACGAAACGGCGGAATCGCGTCATTGAAAGAATTAGCGGCAACAATTGAACATAAATTGCTCACCATCTCCCTTAATGACCTCATCCAGAAAAAAATAATAACAATCGCACATACGCCAAAACCGCCTTTTGATGCATTGGTTTTCTTAACTCCCGAAGCCCTCGAAAACATTGAGTGGGAAAATCTGCCGGAAAAAACATCTCAGAATCACTACAATCTGCTATTAAATATTCTTTTACTCTACGACATTGTGTCAACGTTCGGGCTGTTTCTCACCCAGCAGGGAAATTTTCGCAAAATTGACCTCGACAGGATTCTCCATGCACTTTTACCTATTGAGAATATATCAGGGAAAAAAGCGGGCGCAGGTCAAATTTTCCAGCTATGCATCCACCTCATGCATCGAAGAAATATGGCGGAAATTGATGACAATTCTGTGCATACCTCTCTTGCGCCTGTCGCACAGTACCTCAATCAGCCGGATACGTTGCTTTTTTTCCTCATCGCCGAGGATGAGGCCGAAAGCCATCATCCCCTTCTCGCCCCTCCTTTCCCGGTGCCGCGCCGGGAAAACATTCAAAAAATACTCGAACTGCTAGTATCATGCGAACAAATCATACCGCATAAAGCGGTATTCACCGCCGCGGCGGATTCAATGCAGATATGTCGGTGCGATCGTATAATAGATATACCCCATACCGCAAAAGCCCTGATGCAGGACTTTTCGCACACCATACAATTCCTGCACTTTATTGGGGCCACGATTGCTTCCCATGGCAGACTCTCACTCTCCGACATCGGCATTGCGCTTGCGCAAAAGCTAAAACTTCACCCGGGCACATCCGCCACCAAAAGCCCCACAAAACTTGTGTACATAAATCCCGACTACACCGTGCTCATTCCGCGGGAAGGGTTATCATCCCGGGAATATTATATGCTGCTTTCCAGAATGGAAATAGTAAAAGATGATGTGGTAATTCATGCCAAAATAACCCGCCAATCAATTTTGAACGCATATAAGCGGGAAATGCATATTGAAGAATTCAGTGAAGCGCTCGAATCGCTTTCAAAAACCTCTCTCCCTCAGAATTTATCGTTCATGCTCAAAGAATGGACCATGCAGGCTATGGAAGTGCATATTTCTCAGGCAATACTCATTAAAGTAAATCACCCCTCTTTCCTCGATGAAATGCAGGGAGGAAAGCTCCACCATGCCATTCTGGAGCGCCTCAGCCCACACGTCGCCGTGATAAGAAAAGACCACATCGACGAAATTGTCAAACATGCCCGAAGGAAAGATGCGATCATCCGCCTCTTTGAAGAATAACACAAAAACTGCTCATTTTCCGCGCCACGGATTTTGAAAAATTACCTGTTTTGTTACATTATTATCAATATCAGACATCTCTGACTATTAGAATACTCTTATTTGACAAACCGGCCAGATGGTTGTATATTTTTTTCAAGATCACGTAACGGGGGTATTAAAAAAATGAAAAAAAGTCTTATAATTCTCACCGCGCTCTGTATGGCGGTTGCGGTTGTTTCTGCCGCAAATGCAGCAACCACCTATGGCAGTGCATTTAAAAGTCCATTTACTATACTGTGGGGTTCTATCTGGCTGGATCACACCTATTTTTGCCTGAACGGGACGAGCGATTGTTACTCAATCGTCGGATGGGGCATTCCATCGAGTTCAACGGGCGGGACCCGCATGTGGGATACCTACGGTCGCACCACCTCAAGCGAACGCTGTGCATCACGCGCACGCGCAAGCAATAATCCCCTGAGCCCGTGCTACATTTTCTATGGTATCACCGGCGTATGCCATACGCAGACCAATCGCGGCCTTGCGTCATTCGGTAAGAGAATGAATCATGGCAATATTTTAGGTGGATGGGCAAGCCTTCTGGCATACGGGTACTATGGCACCAGCATCGATGGCTATCATAGCTGGGCAACCTGCAAAGCAAGCTCCAATGTGGGATGCGGACGCTGGCCATGGGCACGATAGGTAAACTATAAGCTTATCTCCAATAGAGGAAAGCCCGCGCATGCGGGCTTTTTTTTCATTCCTGTTATCATCTTCCTTTCTTTTTTTTCTTTCCTTTTATTTCACTTTTTATTTCACCCTTCGATGAAGGTTTCTCCTCCGCAGATTCCTGCGCAATAGGTACACCATCTGCCACTTCATGTTCAAATTCCTGATGCACCAGTTCGCTGATGCCGGAAGAATTATAAAGCTCCGGATGTATGCGCAATCCGAATTTGCCGAGTATTTGTGCAAAAAATCCTTTGATGTCTTCCGCAACATGATAAAACGCCGGCACCAACAAAAGGGTGATAACCGTTGCAAAAATTAATCCATAGCCGAAAGAAAGCGCAAGCGGTTTAATCATGTAATCCTCCCCGCCCCACCCATAAATGGAAGGGAAAAGCCCAAGCACCGTCGTACCGGCGGTAAGTATAATTGGACGAATTCGCACCACGCCCGCCTCGACAAGCGCGTCTTGAAGCGGAAGGCCCATCTCGCGCATGTGATGAATGAACTGCACCAGAACCAGCGTATTGCTCACAATTACGCCGGCCAGGCTGAAAAAACCGAGCGTACTCATAAAGGAGTTGTTCTGGCCATGGACGCCGAGTGCAAAAATTACTCCAACCTGCGCAAAGGGAATTGCCGCCATCACCACCAGCGGTATAATTGTGGAATTGAAAAACACCGCGATGATGATGTAAATCACCAGAAGCGCGAAGAGAAAAAGCGTCCCCAGCTCCGCCATGCGCTTTTCCGTTTCCTCCTGCTCACCCCCGTACGACACAAAATATCCGGGATGGCGCGATTCAACATCGGCAAACTTCGCCATGAGCTTTGTATTGACTTCCATCGATGTGATTTTCTTTAAATCCACATTTGCCTGCACCTGCGCAATTCTTTTATAATTCAATCGATTGATTTGTGCAAAACCCGGTTTTTCAATCACCCGCGCGACCATCGAGAGAGGAATAATACCGCCGCGCTGATTGGCAACCATCACCTCATCAAGGCTCTGACGCTTTTTCCTCGCCCATTCGGGGAAACGAACGCGGAGATTGACCCGCTCCTCGTCGCGGGTGATGGAAGTAGCCACTGCGCCGCTGAAGCTCGCATTGATCGCCTGAGCCACGTCGAAAACAGAGATGCCGCTTCGCGACGATAGCACCTCATCAACCTCGAACCGATATTCCTTTTTCCCTTCCTCGATATCGAGCCTGATATCATACACTCCCGGTATTGTTTTTAAAAATGAAATATATTCCGCAGCAATTTTATTAAGCTTTTCAAAATCCTTGCCTCGTATTTCCACATTGACCGGCATGCCCACAGGCGGCCCC
>DYLV01000072.1 GCA_020721925.1 Leptospira biflexa | reverse complement strand
TGCATAGCCGAATCAAGCTGGTGGGAAGAACAGTTCAATTTTTAGAGATACCAAAGAGTGAAGAAAAAAAAGAACCGGTCGTAACACAGATTTCGTGAGGGGAGTGATACAACATTTTTTATACGAAAGTTATATAACGAAATGGGTGATGCCGGCGCTTCTGACGAAAAATAGTAGAACGTCGGCATTTTTTTCTTTAAATAAAGAAATATTTATTGTGAAAATTTAGTTTTTTAATATATTGATTATAGTGCAACAGAAATAATGTGATGAGAGGGTGCCGAATTTTAGTAATGTAATTCTCGATGAATAATCAAACCGTAGATTATGTTTCTAAGCGGGGAGTGTATGCCTGCGCAATCGAATGAGTGTCGTGAGTGGGAAAATATTTTCTACATGCTTGGTCAGCCGGTGATGATACTCGATACTTCCCGGACGATCCTTGATGTGAATCGAGAAATACTTTTGCTTACTGGCATGTCGAAGGAGTCGGTGGTAGGAAAAAAATGTTATGAGGTATTTCATAACGGCAATCCCAGCCAGCCGTGCTGCCCATTCACCGCTTTCATTACGCAGAATAAGAGTAAACCCGCGGAAATGGAAATACAGGCGTTCGGCAAAATATTTCTCGTCACCTGCACGCCGATAATAAACGAAAACGGCAAGTTGGAAAAATTTGTTCACGCATCGGTTGATATTACGGAAAGGAAGAAACAGGAGGAGCTGAATCTACGCCTCACAGCGATAATTGAGTACACAAGCGATCTTGTTTCCACCTCTACACCCGACAGGCGTATCAGCTATATAAATCGTGCGGGGTATGATCTGTTAAAAATCTCTGCTGATTTTAATATCACCACGCTTTCAATTAAGGATCTGCATCCCTCGTGGGCCTATGAAATCATATCACGCGTGGGTTTGCCGACGGCAGTGCAGGAAGGGGTGTGGCGCGGCGAAACCGCATTGAAGAGTTTTGATGGGAGGGAAATACCTGTTTCACAGGTCATCATGGCTCATCGGACGTATGAGGGGGAGCTCACACATTTTTCAACTATCATGCGTGATATTTCCGATCAGATCCAATCCGAGCGCCTCCTGCGTGAAAGCGAAGAAAAGCACAGGAGCATCATCGAACACAGCACTAATGCTTTCTATGTGCATGGAATTGATCATGTGATCACATATATGAGCCCGCAGTTTGAGGATATTACGGGGTATTCTCCGCAAGAGGCAATGAGGAGGTGGACGGATTTCATCACCGATAATCCCATCAATAAAGAGGGTCTTCGTCTTACCGAAGAAGCGATACAAACAGGGAAGAGGCAAAGGCCCTATGAGCTTGAGCTCCTTCATAAAAATGGGCAAAAGGTGTACGCTGAGGTTCACGAAGCACCGGTTGTTCAAGATGGTAAAACGGTTATGATAGTCGGAGCTCTGACCGACATTACGGAACGGCGCCGCATCGAAGAGATGATGTTGCAAAACGAGAAGATGATGACGGTCGGTAGCCTTGCCGCGGGCATGGCGCATGAAATCAATAATCCGCTCGGGATTATCCTGCAGGGAGTACAGGCGATCATGATGAAGCTTTCTTTCGATTTTGAGATCAATCGAAATCTTGCAGATGAAATCGGGATCGATCTTCTCAAAATGAAAGAATATCTCAAACGGAGCGAAGTGACTCAGTATTTGGCGGGCATTCGGGAAGCGGGCATTCGTGCGGCGGATATCGTTTCGGGAATGCTCCAGTTCAGTAGAAGAAGCAGCGGTCAAAAACGTCCCGTTACAATACACAGGCTTATCGAACGGAGTATCGAGCTTATCTCAAAGGACTATGACCTGGAAAAGAAGTACGACTTTAAAAATGTTGCTATTGTAAAAAACTTCGACCCCGATCTGAAAGAAGTGAATTGTATTTCCAATGAAATTGAACAGGTTATGCTCAATCTACTGAAAAACGCCGTTCAGGCGCTGCACGAAATGAAAGGGGAAGGGCTTCATCCGAAAATTGAAATTATTACGAGAAAAGCGCAGGAAAATGCGGTGATAATAATCAGCGATAACGGCCCAGGAATTGACGAATATTCGAAAAAACATCTGTTTGAGCCTTTTTATACCACAAAACTGCCTGGCGAGGGTACGGGGCTTGGGTTGGCCGTTGTGTTTTTTATTGTGGTAAAAAACCATGGAGGTTCCATTTCTGTCGAATCGGAGGTGGGGCAGGGATCCCGGTTTATTATTCAACTTCCGATTGAAGGTGAATGAAATGGACGGAGAAAAGCTGAAAGTACTCATCGTAGACGACGAAGAGATGGTTTGTAAGATGCTGAAATCTTTTTTTGAGCTCCGGGGGGCGGTCGTGCAGGTTGCCTTAAGGGGTGATGAAGCGCTTGAATATTTGAAAAAAGAAAAATTTCACGCCGCAATCGTCGATATGCGCCTTCCCGACACGACAGGAGACGAACTAATTATCAAAGCGGCGGCTTTTTCTCCAGGCGTGCACTATTTCATTCATACCGGTTCGATGGATTTCCGTCTCTCGCACAGGTTAGAGGAAATCGGCATGAAGGACTGCGATATTCTCCAAAAACCTGTACGTGACATGAATGAAATCTATAATGCTATTTTGTCCCGTGTGGGCGAGAGGCCTTAAATCATTCAGCCTGATTGAAATTTTCCGTCACACGCTTGAGCATTGCAGGATCATCGCTCATAATTGCATCGGCACCAAGATTCAAGATTCGCTTCATGTCGATTTCTCTGTTAATGGTCCACACATGTACTCGAACACCGATGCCGTGCATGGCACGAACAAAATTTTTTGTAACGATATGGGTGGTGCCATAAAATTCCGGGACTTGCAGTGCATCGGCGATAATGCCTTTTTTCAAAAATAAAAGAGAAGAGCGATACAGAAAAAACACGCCCATTGCTTCCCACATTGAGGCGGAGGTCGCCATTTCTGGAAGGATCTTTCTCACTGCGTTGAGATTGGCGGTATATTCCGAAGCGGTTAAGACGCGCGCAACGGCGTTTTCTTCCTTAATAAGCGCACAGTATCGCTCTGCCTGCGCGGGATTTTTATCTTTCAGATCGACATTGAAACGTTGTGAGGGAAAAGCTTTCAAAACTTCCTGAAGAGTGGGAATGGTTATTCCCTTCCCTCTGAAAGGGAAATGCGCGCCGTCATGAGTAAAATGAAATCCGGCATCGAGTTTTTTAAGTTCTGAAAGCGTAAGATTGTGCACATTGCCTTTGCCGTTGGTTATTCGCTCCACTGAATCGTCATGAATGACCATGAAATGCCCGTCTTTCGAAAGGTGGACATCTGTTTCAATCACATCAACGCCGATATCAACAGCACTTTGAAACGATGGGATGGTGTTTTCCGGATACTCTGTGGAATTGCCTCTGTGGCCGAAAATCCGTGGCTCCGGTGAGAAAAATGGTTTATCCATTTTTTATCCTTACTTTATGATTTTTTGTTGATTTTATGGGTTTATATAGCGACCCTATCATAGTGTTCTATTAGAGGGTGCGCGAAAACTGCGAGTGGCTTCCGGATGCACCCGTAAAACGAATAATGCGCACCTGATTTTTTGGTGCAATCGTTTTTTTGAAAAATGTACGGAAGTATGTAAATGTGTGACTGAAAATATTGAGAATGGTATACATTGTAAGGATGAAGGAAAATAGTAATCACTCTGCAAAACGAGAAAGATGGAGGTTTTTTTTCGGTTTTTTAAACTTGAAGAAACGCGCATTGCGTTCTACCGATACCCAATCTGCCGATTTCAGCGGAATGGAAAATCTTGAAGCCCTTGAGCCGGCAAGACGGGAGATGATCCGCGGCGTGATAAATCTTTCACGTCGCATAGTGCGTGAAATAATGATTCCCCGCGTGGATATTGTGGCCGTCAATGTCGACATTCAGCTGAAAAAGCTGGTAAAAAAGGTTTGTGATGCCGGATATTCGCGAGTTCCCGTGTACAAGGACTCCATCGACCAGATTGTTGGTGTGCTGCATGCGAAGGACCTGCTCAGGTTTGTAATGGGCAAACAGGGTAAATTCAATGTCAGACGGTTGATGAAAAAGCCTTTTTTCGTTCCGGAAACGATGCCCCTCGATGATCTACTCCGCGAGTTCAAAAAGCGAAGGCTCCATATGGCAATTGCGCTCGATGAGTACGGCGGTTTCGGTGGTATTGTGACGCTCGAGGATATCCTCGAAGAAATCGTCGGTGAAATCGGTGATGAATTCGATGAGGATGAAAAGCCTGAGTTTCAGAAGAAGGGGAAAGACGTGTATGAAGTCGATCCGCGGATGCCTCTTGAAGATCTCTGCGATGAGCTCGGGCTGAAGCTTCCGACGGAAGAATTCGATACGCTTGGAGGATTCGTGATGGACCTCTTCGGCGGTATTCCGCAGAAGGATCAGACTGTTACTTTTGAAAATCTCACATTTAAAATATTGGAAATCGAAGGAACCCGCATCAACCGGATTTCCGTAAACGTTTCAAAAAAGAACGCGCCCTCCGAATGAAATGGAAATCAGAAAATCACAGGGCATAGTGCTCTCATCGCGCCCAACGGGAGAGGCTGACAGGTCGATCTGCGCCTTCACGAGGGAATACGGGAAAAAATCTTTTATTTTTAAAGGGCTCAGGAAAAGCAAGAAGCGCGCGATGGCTGCCTCCGAACCTGGAACCATGCTGGAGCTGGTTTACTACTTCCATGATGGCAGAGATTTTCACATTGTTAATGAATTTACAATTAAAAAGCAGTATAGTGATTTGCGCGGCAACCTCGAAAAAATGATTTTCATGTTTTTCTTGCTCGAGCTTGTTGATAAAACCACCGCGACGGCGAATCCTGTGCCGCGTCTTTTCGACATGCTTGCCGCAGCGCTGGATGTGCTTCGCGAAACGGACAGACCGGCACACCTTGCCTCTTTTTTCGCACTGCATCTTCTGCGAACTGAGGGTGTCATTTCGGATGTGGGTGCATGCAAACACTGCGGACGCACAGAGATGCAGAAATTTGCGATAGATTTCCAGGATTTTTTACCGCTCTGTGAAACATGTGCCGCCCGGTTTTCCATAACGCCCTCATTGTCTCGAAGCGTGTTGGATTTTATTAAAAGTTCGGCAACAAAAAAATTTTCGGCCATGAATCTGGATGCAGCTTCCCGCGAACAAATGCTCGATATGCTCTTTGTGTTATGTATGTTTGTGGAGCGGTATTTCAATGTTAATTTGAAGACGAAGTCGATGGTTTTATCGAAAAATCTTTAAGGGGCAATGGCCTGCATTGCGTTCACTTTAACTCGTGGATGCCGAAAATTGGGCGTTATTATTGCTTGCAAAGTTCCCCATCCGCCGCTGTATTGGTTTTGTATTGTGGAAAATTATTCCGCACAAAAGAGGTGTATATATGATCGACCGCTATTCACGTCCGGAAATCGCACAGATATGGGAACTTGAGAACAAGTTCAGAATCTGGCTCGATATTGAAATTGCGGTGTGCGAGGCGATGGCCGAAGATGGCCACATCCCTCCGGAAGATTTGCGCGCCATAAAGGAAAAAGCAGGATTTGATGTGCAAAGGATTCTTGAAATTGAAAATCAGGTTCATCACGATGTTATCGCCTTCCTCACCGCTGTGGCTGAAAAAGTGGGGCCTGCCAGCCGTCATATCCACTACGGTCTCACCTCCAGCGATATCGGCGATACCGCACTTTCCATTCAGATGCGGCAGGCCGGAACAATTTTGCTCGAAGGCCTTGATGAACTCATCGCTGTGCTTCGCGATAAGGCCCTTCATTTTCGCCACACTCCTTGCATGGGTCGCTCGCACGGAGTACATGCGGAACCCACCACATTTGGATTGAAGATGGCGCTTTTCTGGGCCGAATTCACGCGCGATAAAGAAAGGCTTCAGCGCGCAATCGAAAATATTTCTTACGGCAAACTTTCCGGGGCAGTAGGGACTTTCAGCAATATCAGCCCGCACCTTGAGGAAAAGGTGCTTTCGAGACTCAATCTCCGTCCCGATCCGATTGTAACGCAGGTGATTCAGCGCGATCGACATGCGGAATATCTTGCCGCACTTGCCATCACCGCGGGTACACTCGACAAGCTCGCCACGGAAATCAGGCATCTCCAGAGAACGGAAGTCCGCGAGGCGGAAGAGCCGTTTCAAAAAGGGCAGAAAGGTTCTTCGGCAATGCCTCATAAACGAAATCCCATTCTTTCGGAAAGGGTCACCGGTTTATCCCGGGTGATCAAAGCAAATCTACAGGTGGCGCTCGAGAACATGACGCTCTGGCACGAACGCGATATTTCGCACTCTTCCGCCGAGCGTGTGATCCTTCCCGATTCAACCATTGCACTCGATTACCTCATCCACCGCATGATTTTCATAGTGAAAAACCTTCTGGTTTATCCGGAAAATATGATGAAAAACATCGAACGTACAGGAGGGTTGTTCTACTCGCAAAGCTTGCTTCTCAAGCTGGTGGAGAAGGGGATGGTGCGCGAGGATGCCTATCGCATTGTTCAAAATATTGCAATGCGCGTCTGGAACGGGGAGGGCAGCCTGAAGGAACTTGCAAGTGCCGATCCGACCATTGCCGGATACATTACCGCAGCTGAGGCCGATGAGATCTTCAATCTTTCGAAATATCTGCGGAACATCGATTATATTTTTACGCGCGCGGGGCTTGCATAAGGCATTCTCTTCCGCCGGTAAATATGAAATGGCGCCTTTATGAAAATCGCGGGGAGATTATTCGATGCGTTTTCTTTTTTCTTTCTCGAAGCGGGCGATTATTGTATCGGCGTCGAGGAAAAGAACATTCCGCGTTATGTAATTGATGAGAAGCTGAAGCGATCATATTTTGAAGCATCGACGCCGAAATATCGATGCGCGATTTCTGCATGCGCCATCAGCAAATTTTTTATCAATGTCGATGAATTCGAACGGTTCGTCTGCGCGACCCGCTATCAAACCGATGCCGAAAAGGAAGGGTGGGCATGGCTGTTGCGCGAAGGACAATGGCGGAAAGTTGAAGGGCTTTTCTGGAAAAGGCCATTTGGCAATGATGCGGATGAATTGTATTTACAAAAAAAGTTTTGCCTTCCCGCGCTTCAGATAAGCTGGAACGATGCGGCGGCATATTGCCGATGGCTTTCGGATGTATGCGGAAAAAATGTGCATCTTCCCTCGGAAATCCAGTGGGAGATCTATGCGCAACGAAACGGCGTACCTTCGCTCTGTGATGTGTATGCCGATGAAGGTGCATGCTTTCCGGTCGCACATTTCACTGATACCGACTATCTTGCCGCGATACGTGCCCGCACCGATGAGAGAGGGAACCTCCCCTCCGGCGTGCTCTGGGAATGGTGTGAAGATTGGTATGATGCCTATCCCGGAGGACCATCAAATCGGGAATTCGGCCAGGTTTACAGGGTGCTTCGAGGAGGATCGCTTCAAAGCCACCCTCTTCAGCGCATGCGTGAATATCGTTTTCGACGATGCCCCACAGCGCGCAGCGCGTATTATGGATTTCGAATTGCAGTGGATGTGTGATGTTTCATAGGTTGCCGAAGTAACATAGCAACGACACAATGATTCACGGCGAGGGCCGATTATAGCGAATTTGTTGGATGATGAGATTTAAAATACATACAAATCAGTCCGATAATCCGAATATTCCCTGAATAAGTGGTAAAAATATAAAAAAAACATTGACGTTCTATTTATTTTATTGTATTTTTTATTGAATTTAAAAGAAGTTTTGTTGGATAATTTTTTGCAAGAGGGTAGCAGTGATGAAAGATCGGCATGTATTTTTCCGTTTCACCATTCTGGCAGCGCTCGTTGTACTTTTCAACCTGTGGTATTCTTCGGCAGGGCACTCCCTTGAGGTGAGCTATATTGTGGGCGATGTAAAGCATCATCGAAGTGCGAAGATTGTCTCGCTTACGATGGATACGAAACTTGCCGCGGGTGATGTTATTTCAACCGGCAAGAAATCGTTGTGCACTCTTAAATACACCGACGGGAGCATCGTTGAAATACGCTCTGAAAGCAAAATCGCCGTTGGAAATGAAAACGTTAAGGGGTCCAATTATGTTTCACTGATTTCCGGTGCGGTGCATGGGAAGTTTGTGAAAATGCAGAAGGGCGGAAGCGGGAATAAGGTCTATACGCCTACTGCGGTTTGCGCGATTCGCGGCACTGAATTCAGCATTGCGTCCGCCGGTGCGGGCGATTCGAAAATTCAGCTTGAAGAAGGTAAGCTTGAAATCCGCAATCCTTTCGGCAAAGTGAATATTGCCGAAGGCGAGAACTCTGAAATCGGTATTGCAGAAAAACCAAGCGCAGACCGCGGGGAAGAAGACCTTGACTCATGGAGTGCGCGCAAGAATTCATCTTTCGAACGCACGCCCGATGAGGCGGCCGATAAATATGATTCCTATATAAATGTGCTCGACAGAAATTCCAGATCTTCATCCAAAAAGATAAGCGAATTAGACAAGAACTTAACGCGCAATTCAATGAAGGGGAAAAACGCTCTGGAAAAGAGCAATAAAGAACTCAATATGATCGACGAGAACTTGCAGGACGATATGTTCCTCAATCAGAACGCACGCCTTTCACTTGAAGGGATTATTGAAGGAATTGGGGAGGAAAAATCTTCGCTCAAAAATAAATTTTTACAGGTGAAGGAAGAGTGCAATAAAGTCGAAGAACAGCAGAGAAGAAACTACGAAGCATTGCGGGCGGTGAAGGAAGCATACAGAAAAGCATACGAATCCATCGTCAAAACGCACCAGGATACCATCAAAAATATCAAAGGGAAATAACGCGTGTGAAACACGCGCATGATGGACGATGCACATGAAAGTGATGTTATTGCAACATGGCGATGCGAAGCCGGAAAATATCGATCCTGCCAGGTCGCTTTCGGAAAAAGGGGAAAAGCAGGTGGAAAAAGCTGCCGAATTTTTTAAAAGGCTGCCTTTTTATCCGGATGTCATTCTCCACAGTGGTAAGCAGCGCGCCCGGGAGTCTGCAGAGATAATCTGTTTTGCGCTGGGCGGGATCAGGATTGAGGAACGAAAGGGTATTGGGCCCAATGATGATATTATGCCAATGGTGTCGGAAATCATGAGAGAAAATCGTTCTCTCATGATTGTGGGACATCAGCCTTTTCTGGGAAAACTTGCCTCAGCGCTTTTGCAAAAGGATGTGCCGGTTGTCGATTTAGAGAACGCCTCGCCGCTTATTCTGAAAAAAATAGAGAATGGGTTTGTCATTGATACCTATGTAAAGAATGAGTATTTGCGTTGAGGTGTATAATTTCGTTTTTTAGCGGTGTTGCTCAGGGTGTAAAACTTCTGGTCTCATTCAATCCGTGGTGGGTACGGCTGTGCCGAATTGCATGCCGCTTTTCCTTTTAAACGATTTTTTACAAAGATCTATATCATTTTGCAAAAGAATTATATTCACCTGTAAAATTGCTTTCACTATTGAAAACGATATGCCAGGAAACGATTTTTGTACATGTCGGCGTTTCAGGTTTGGTGTTTGTTTCAATAAAACCGACAGCTCGTACATGCTATAATTTCCGTGCTGTATGCATAACACGTCGAAATTTTTATTCATATCTTCAGAGAAAATAATCGCGCGGCGTGAGCGTCCTGCACAAATCATCCAAACAATGACAAGAAGAGATCATGTGTAAAAAGGTGGTAAAATATTCATTCATAATATACAGTGGTACTCGCCATCGGATGGTTACTATGATTGCTTTTTCAAAATTGACATTATTTTAATAAAGCGGAAAGATTGGACGAATACAAAATATTAATTGTCCACACTATGCAACGTGAAGGAGGGCACTGTGGATTCGTTAATGAAACTGCGCATCGGCATTGGATTTGATGTACATCCTTTTTGCGACGGGCGTCCCTGCATTATTGGCGGCGTTGATATGCACTATCACAAGGGGCTTATGGGGCATTCGGATGCGGATGTGCTGGTGCATGCGATCATTGATTCGCTGCTCGGCGCTGCCAATTTGGGCGATGTGGGGAAGCTTTTCCCGCCGGGCGATCCGCAGTATAAAGATATTCAAAGCCTTGTTCTCCTCGAAAAAGTATTCGGGCTTCTTCAGGGGCGGGGAATTGTTATCATCAATATTGATTCCGTGGTTGCGTGTGAAGAACCGAAGCTAGCGCCGGCAATTCTGGAAATGAAAACACATATTTCCCGGGCGCTTGGAAATCTTGAAATCGAACGAATTGGCATAAAAGGAACCACCACGGAAAAACTCGGGTTTGTCGGCAGGAAGGAAGGCATTGCCGCACAGGCAGTCTCCCTGGTGTATTTGAAGGGCGATTATTCTTGACACAGAGTGCGTTCTTTGGATTTCATCCGAACTGCTGGAAATATATCCTGTTTCAAAATGAATGCAAGGAGCGCGCAATGATTCAAAACGACATTGAACTGCTTACCCGCGGCGTTGAAGAGATAATCCCTTTCGATGAATTCACACAGAAGCTTGAGCGCTCACAGAAGGAACAAAAACCTCTTATTGTAAAGGCCGGGTTCGATCCCACCGCTCCCGATATTCACCTGGGCCATGCGGTGCTCCTTCGCAAAATGAAGCACTTTCAGGATATGGGTCACACAGTGGTGTTTCTCATCGGCGATTTTACCGGCATGATCGGCGATCCTTCCGGACGATCTGTTACGCGCAAGCCGCTTACGCGCGAACAGGTGCTTGAAAATGCGGAAACCTACAAGCGACAGGTGTTCAAGATTCTTGATGAAAAGAAAACGAAAGTGATGTTTAATTCCGCGTGGTGTGCGCCTATGACGTTTTCCGATGTGCTCTCGCTTACTGCGAAATACAATGTGGCGCGCATGCTCGAGCGCGATGATTTCGACAAACGGTACAAAAGTGGTGTGCCGATTACCATCCTGGAGTTTCTCTATCCGCTTGTGCAGGGATATGATTCCGTTGCGCTAAAAGCCGATATCGAACTTGGCGGAACCGATCAGAAGTTCAATCTACTCGTGGGAAGGGATCTGCAGCGTGAATATGGTCAGGAGCCGCAGGTCATTATGACCGTACCGCTTCTTGTGGGACTGGACGGCGTTCAGAAGATGAGCAAGTCGCTTAATAACTATGTTGGCATAAATGAGCCGCCGAGGGAAATTTTTGGAAAAATTATGTCGATTTCCGATGAGTTGATGTTTTTGTATTTTGAACTCGCAACCGACGTGCCCCGCACCGAAGTGGAATCATACCGAAAAGGGATGCAGGATGGTTCAGTGCATCCAAGAGATGTCAAAGTGAAGCTTGCCCGTGAAATCTGTTCCCAGTTTCACGGCATCGATGCCGCAAAAACGGCAGAAGCCGAGTTCAATAAGATTTTCGTGCAAAAAGACCTGCCCGATGAAATTCAGGAATACCTCATACCGGAAGAAGAAACGCATAATGGAAAAATCTGGCTGGTGAAGCTTTTGACGCTATCGGGGCTTGCGACTTCCAACGGAGATGCCCGGCGGCTGATTAAGGGTGGAGGCGTGTATCTGGACGGTGCGAAAATCACAAGTGAGGATCATGAAATTACACTACCTCTTGAAGCGATATTAAAAGTGGGGAAAAGGCGCTTTCTTAAAATTCGCGGCTAAAACGTTTTGAAAAATTGTATAAATATTGTAACAGATTGGATGAACCGATGTCAGAAACAAACGATGACATGAAAATTATAGAACGGGTCGTCAATGGCGAAACGGAGGCGTTTTCGGTTATAATTGAGCGGTACAAAGACCAGGTGTTTCGTTATGTGCGGGCGAAGTTCGATAATATTGATGAGGTAATGGATATTACGCAGGATATTTTTATGATGACGTTTGAATCTCTTGGAACCTTTCGGGGCGATGCAAAATTTTCAACATGGCTTTTCAGCATCACCGCGAATTATTGCAAGAATTATCGCAAGAAGATGAACAGGGCGAGAACGATATCGATTGAGAAAAGCGAAGAAGAAATAGGGGAATTTCAGATTGCCGATGAAAGAGAAAACACAGAGAAAGCGGTAATCGACAGGGAATCGCTTCGCATAGTAAAAGAGGAACTGTACTGTCTGCCGGAAGATTATCGTGAGATTCTAATACTCCGCGATATAGAAGGAATCTCCTACAATGAAATCGCGAGTATTTTAGGTATCAGCCTGTCGAATGTGAAAGTGCGGATTCACAGGGGCAGGGAACAGTTGAAAGAACGCTTGCAGGAGAAAGGGTTATTATGAACACCGAACATATCTCCTTCGAAATTCTATCGCGATATTGCGACGGCGATTTTTTTCCGGTTTCTGAAAAAAACCGTCTCGAAGAGCATCTTCGCACCTGCCCAATTTGCAGGGCGGAGCTTGCGAAAATTGAAAAAATGCTAAGCTTTATGTCGGCGCTGTCATCATACGGCATATCTTCCTCGGCGCATTTTCATGAACGCGCGATGGCTGGAATTGCTGCTCACAGGCGTACAACTGCACAATCGAGCCGTTTCTTAAAAACACATTATCTTCCCATTTCTGCGGTAGCGGCAATCGTAGTGGCGATAATTGGATTTTCCATTTTCACTACTGAAACATTGCATAATGTATTGCCCCAAATGACGGCACAACGTGCGGCGCATCGAGATGCAAAGAAATCGGGTCCTGTCATACATGCGATGCAAGCTGTGCGCGCAGCAGGAGGGACAGTAGTGGAGGTATCGGATACATATATCATAGCGGAAGCCCCTGCAGCAAGTATCGCGCGTATTCAAAGAGCCCTGCCGCGCTGTTCCATGCAAATGTATGGATATGTTCCCCCACAGGGGACGTTTGCCGTAAGCTCAGGTGGATCGGGGATGGTTCGCGAGCCTTCAATGATAAAAATGAAAATCACTGTAAAATGATTTCCCTTTTTTATTGCAGACGGATTGGTTATAGTTTCAGAGTGCCTCCCACAACCATAGACATTTCTCAAACATAGTATTCAACGCAAAAAGCATACATATGAATGATAGTGTTTTTCTTGTATTCATAGCGTATTTTAACTCGGCGATACCTGTTGTGAAACGACCCGGTTCGTGCAATTATCATCCTTTTTGCGTTTTGAAGTCCTGGCTGCAATGGCTTTATTTTATCAGTGCCGTTTGTGCAGGAATCTGTCTTGCAGTATGCAGTGATGTTTCAGTAAATACTTCCTTTATATGTCAATCATAGCTCCTGCCATTATTTTGGGACGCATGCGTAATAATTTAGGTACGTATACATACGTGATTCACCGTTCACATGAGCA
>DYLV01000248.1 GCA_020721925.1 Leptospira biflexa | reverse complement strand
AGAGTTCGTCTCGTTTTCGAGGTCGTTCATTCCGCGCTGAATGTGCCCGTGTAGATGCCCGAACATATTCACCATGGCTTTCTCAATTTCACCGGTGTGAAATTTATCGGCACCGCCAATTTTATCGAGAAGTTCAGTCACTTCCCTCGGTGTATAACGTGCCAGAGAACGGACTTCCTCTTTATCAACGAAATCACGTATTTTCTTGACAAGCTCATCTTCGACCGTTACCGTATAGCGGTTGAACATATTCACATAAGTCTGATTGATGTAATTGTACAGCTTTTCCTTCAGGCCACCCATAACATCAAGCCTTTCAAGAACTTCCTGGGGAAGCTTATTCTCGATATGGTTGAGGACCTTGTCGGTTGTTTCATCAAGAATCAACTTCTGTTCGCTGATCTTGTCTCTCCCTTCCTGCGCAAGGGACTCTCGTGATCCGACAGCATTGGGAATGGTCGGATGAAATTTATTCGGACTCTTTGGAAATTGAGCTAATGACATCTATGACCTCCTAAAAATATTCAAAGCTTTTTGCATACATATATTCACAAACACACACAACCGCCCTCGTTCAAGGAGCGTACATCAATGATATATTATTGAAGATGACAACAACAATTTCCCTGATTTTGACCGATAACCTTTTTGATGTCAAGGCTTTATTTTAATTTTTATAAAAAAATTATCAACTGTCTCAATCATCTTGCCCCGCAATCCCCCCCCTCAATCGCGGTAAATGCCCACTGGTACTTACCCCATGAGGGATTCGCAGAGATGAATGGGGGCTTCACAATTACTGCCATTGATAATCGCGCCCCCCCACCGCGCGCACAACCATGCACCGGCCAGGACTTTGAATCGCGCATCAGCCGGCCGAACTATTGCTTCATTATATTTCGGCAGCTGTTACGGAAAACTTTAAAAAACTACACTTCAAAGCAACTGTTCCACACCGAAGAAAAATCAGCCTCACCGGTCAACAAAGCCAGTTTCCACATCAGCATGCGTTTTACTACTCCTGCGACGCCATGAATTTAAAACTGTAATTTGCCACCTTGAAAACATCACCATCGTTCAAAAACTCACCTGCTTCCCGGTTGACGAATTCAGCCGCAAGACCTTCAGGAACAAGAATCCTGTTTACAATCTTCCCTTTAACCCGCGCAGCCTTGATGACAAACGGTTTCTTGCCTTCATAATCGCGGAGATTGATATCGCCTCCTGTTCGGCCGATAACTACTTCTTTTCGGCCAAATCTCCCGAGATTTATTACGTTGATATAGGGATCGAGCAGTTTGTAGTTATAGTATTCAAGAGCGCCTTTTACTTTTATCTTTGAAACAATCGAAACAAGCAGAAGTATCAGCACAAGGAGCAGAATTATCCCGAAAACTAAGATGAGTGTGCGCACAGAAAAAATTCTCTCGCGCTGACGCTGTTGTTCAATTGTTTGCTGCACCGCAGCCACCGCACCGCCCGGACTTTTCCCGCCTTCAATCAGCTCTACGTGTTTGGTCATTGTCCGCTGTAGTTCAGCCTGCACTTCTTTGAAGCGTTCGTTCTTTTTCATATCGCCGAAATTCACAAGATACACATACCATTCTTTACTTACGTAATCCCTCGCGGCTTCACGGATGTTGAATCGATCTTTTCGTTTTGAAGGAGGCGGATCATCGAGACCGTCCGTGAGGAGCACTATTACCTGTTTGCGATTTGGATTTTTCTTTTCCATCTCCTCCGCGATCTTGAAAATATTGCGGAGCATTTCCATGGTGTAGGTCCACATACCCTCAGCCTTCGTGATTGCAAGCATCGAGTTTACAATTTCTTTATCGTTGTTGTCGCGAATCGCAATAGTGGGCCGGGCCTCCACTCTTTCATCGAACGTCACAATGGTGAGAGTGTCCCCTGTTTTAATCTCATCGACAAATTTTTTCAGGCTGTCTTTCACCTGGGGAAAAATGTTTTTCCCACCCTG
>DYLV01000071.1 GCA_020721925.1 Leptospira biflexa | reverse complement strand
GCGTGCCCGGTTGCCAATCTGAAGCCTGACCAAATTCCACGTCAATTGTGTTTTTGGTTTCGTTGCGCAAAACAATACCGCTTCCCGGCGTGGGAGCATGCATATCACGCGTGGTGACAATCTTCGGGTGCATATAGAGCCATATTATCCTGTTCGTCTTTCACCAGCACCGCAAAATAATAGGTAGTATATTCCGAAAGACCGGTTGCAGAAGCAGAACACGTATTTTTCGTCCAGTCCATTACCACATTTGGTGATGAATTCGCCTTCCCAACGGTATCAATATCCGATGAATTGGACGCCCATACCGCTTTATAGTACAAATCCACCGCCGGCGTGAGATTATCGAGTGCAGAAGGCCAGTTCAGGGTAATACTATCGCCTTCTATGCCAGAAAAGGAAATAGTTCCTTGCGGTGTTGGCGCTTCTGTATCTTTAGTCGTCGTCATTTTGGGGCTGTAAAGAGCCGTTTTAAGCTTTGGATTTCTCACCAGCACCGCGAAGTAATAACGAGTCCCCATCGAAAGACCGGTGACCACTGTATCCAGTACATTCTGCGACCAATCCATTACCAGATCATCACCGCTTACGGCAAGCGCTTCATTTACGGTATCAATTTTCGCCGCGCTGTCAGCTTTTACCAGACGGTACTCCAGCTCTTCGCTTTTATAATTTGCATCTGTGGCCGCTCCCCACCTTACATGTACACTAGTTTCTGTTTTTTCTTCGTCATTAAAATACACTGCAATACCAGGTGTGGGGGCATTGTTCGCGAGCGTCCTTGCCTGCTGTGGATAGTACAGCGCCATGTTTCCTTTCTCATCGCGCACAAGCACAGCAAACCAGTACACAGTTTCCTGACTGAGGTCCGAGATAGTAAGCGACGGTACATACTCGCTCCAGTCGCGCACTACCGCATCTCCGGTTGCTTTGGCGCATTCAGAAACAGTATTTATGTTAATATAGGTTGAGGAAGTAAGCACTCTATATTGGAGTCTATCCTTAGGCGTTACATCATCAGTCGCTTCGCCCCACGAGAGGGTAATGCTGTTGTATTTAATATCGCCAAAGGTAACCTCCGTGCTCACTGCAGGTGCTTTTGTATCCTCTGCCGGGGAAGTGTTATCCTTCGAGCATCCAAATGCACCAATAAGCACAACGACAAAAAAAGCTCTTAGCAGGAAATTTCTTCCCTCTCTTTGCGCTACCCCTCTGCCTTTCACCTCTCTACCTCTTTCACTGACACTCCCCCCCATCGCTTTAATAAAAAATCTCTTGCACCGCGCCATAGTAATCGAAGGAAATTGACGGGCCGTTGCGTTCCTCTCTTTGCAGCATCATGATGGCAAGGTCCTCAAGGAGATTGCCCGCATGCCACCAGAAACCGTCGGAATCGGTCGCGTTCTGGAACACTTCTGTATTGATAAGATAATTGAACTCTTCCACAAGATCCCAGCTCTCGTACTGAGAAGAGGGTTCCATCACATCGAGCAAATACCTTCCGATACCCTGCTCACCGAAGGTGATAATTCCCATCTCGGTAAGATCGCCGTACATGCCCTGAAATGCGCGGAGCACCGGAGGCATTTTTTCAGCAAGATCACTGAAAAGGTGCGTATAATATCCCTCAGTAAGATGCGAAAGATTTCTCGGGTCGGAACTTCTATCTCCATCGCTATCCCAGAGGAGATGCCCTACTGCTTCCTGCACTTTCGCCAGATCGAGCGGATCGATGTTCGCCGCTTCCACAAAGTTCTCCCATGAATCAAAGAGTGCGCCCATCACAAAATATGGATTTTCTTCCTGAGGATTGACTCGTTTCACCGGGCTTAAAAGTTCAGCAATTGCTTCGGTGACATTGTTTATGGCATGACGATGGCCGTCTTCGAGATCCTTGTTCGCGGTTACCGGATAATATGTCTCACGCTTCCCGGACGTATATTCGTATTCTATGAGCTTGTCGAAAAGATATTGTCGGTAATCGTGCACAATTTCTCTCGGAGTTGCGTCGTAATCCTCCTGAAAATCGGTGGAAGGATCGGGCACTGTGAAGATGTTGTCATCAAAGAACTTGTCGATGACGACATTCTTGGCAAAATTCATTTCATTGGGTATGTTAAGCCCTTGATTTGAAGAACCATTCCAGCCATAGAGCCAATCAATAATTGTTTGTGGCCTGTACACAATTGTGTTATTTTTCCCTATGGGATCCTCGTATGGTTTAAGAGCCTTTCCATATTCGAAATCCGAAGAAGTGAATACAATGAGATTCTTATTGTATTCATCCATCAGCCAATCCATGCGCAGATCGAAATTGTGCAGATTAAAAATGTTCGGCACAAATTCCTCGCCTCCGCGGAACCATACCGACCGGTAGCTCAGGCAATAATCAGAAAATGCCTCATTTGTGCCGTATCTGAAATCGACATATGAATTCAGCCCTTTAAAAATAATCTTACACTTCGCTTCATTATTTTGATTAGCAGTCAACCATGTTCGCATATCGACATATTTGTAAAATTTATCACTACTCATCACCACGCGGGTGCTTCCATCCCAGTCGGCTCCACCGGTCACCACTCCATTGCCATCCCAGATAGTCGAAACATTCAGTTCAATCAACCCATTGTTGTTACCATCTTTCGCTTCATCGAATTCCATATATTTCCCGTGGCCATAGCAGATATCTCCTGCTTTAAAAATGACCACATCTTCCTCTCCTGGCTTGAGGGTACGCAGATTCGAAAGCCGTACTTCCTCTTTGATTTCATAGAGACCCAGCACCGCTCCCTCAATGAGGTTAATACTGAAATAACGAATCAGATTGTCGTTCAAATCACCGAGCTTATCTTTAAGCTCTCCCGGGGTAAGATCCCCTCCCCATGTATCCAGATCGAAGTTGTACAAACCTTCAAAATCATTAATGCGATTATCCTGCACAAATGATATAAATTCACCGTAATTAAAATCGCGCAAAAATTCAATTACCGTATCGATGTCGTCATCGTCAATGTGAAGCTGGAAAAGCCCCAAAGCTTCCGCCTCATCCTGCGTGGGGCGCGGATCCGTGCTCGAAGTATCCCAGTTTTCCTCCAGCCACTTGATGTACAAATAGTTGTTAATTGCCGGAATGCTCTTTTTGAAAAATTGCACAAACCGGTCATCCTGCGAGAGATCACGAATGAAATCGAGCGAACGCCGCAGCTGATCGAGCGAAACGTTATCGGCAAAATACTCCAGGCGATATATTGGGACATCCCAATCGATATCAGGATTTCGCGCATCTCCGTCCCAATAGGGAATCATATCACCGCTTCCAGGGCCTGCGGAAAGTTCAAAGGAGTTAAGATACGAACGCACGACATGTCGCACTGCCTGCGAAATACTATCCTTCATCGGCTGAAAATAGTTTATGTTCATGTATTTACTATTCATAAGCGCAGGAAGAATGCCATCACGGGATCCTTCAACAGTGGTATCCGTTGACGGGTTATGATCGACAAGAATGTTAATAATCGCATCCGAATTATATACGGGTGTGGAATTGTCACCTGTGCTATATTTCGTCTGATTGAGCACCACCGTAGAGAGAATGAAGTTGTCGAGCTGCGCCCGGAAACCATCCCTTGCGAAATAGGCAAAATCGCCTGCATCGACTTGCGCCGCAGTCGCAGGGGTGCCACTCCAGTCTGTGCACACGGTGCCGTCTTCGTGTATGGTTCCCACAATGAGCGCGAGTACCGCAAGAAAGTCGTCGAATTTGCCCTTGCTGCCTCCTGTCCACACTTCCCATCTATCTACACTGCCATCTTCGTTAAACTCGACAGGATAGCTCACGCCATATACCCTCGGAACGGGAGGCATGTCAACCGGGTTAAGCGAATATATATCAACATTGGGATAGTACTCCTGCCAGAATTTCAGAAATTTCAACATGGATTCGGAGCCCGGGCTATAGCCGTCAGAGAGAATATCGCTCGTCGTGTATGTGCTGTTCGACATCGTGAGCATCACCTGAAGATTGTTGCCCACTACCGACGGCAGCACGGGTCCGCCGCCAAGCGAATTCCATATTTCGGTAGTCATGTTTACCAGAAGTTCAAGCAGACCTGAAAACAAACCCGTGTTATAATACCTGTAATCAAGAATCACACAATAATCCCTGTCATCAAACGACACGCCGTCAAGCCGTGCAGTGTTGTTTCCCTCATTCACCAGATCGAGATAATATTTATCACCGCCAGTATTTGACTCGACACCGCTCCCCCAGATCGCGTTATGGGCTATTGTATCACCATGACGCCTTGCGTTTGCAATTCCTGCAATACCATTCGCGATGATGAGATTAAACGCATATATTTCAATATCCGCGCTGAATATCCACCAGCCCACACGTTTTGCCGCGTGAATGGGAATAACGTAGAGATATTTCTTCTGATTTAAAAGCCAGGAGATATTTTTCCGTATGGCTTCTTCCCGGCTACTGCAATCAACAACTATCTTATTATCTTCACGAACGAACGATGAATTATTCACATAATTCCCGCCAGCAAAGTGACGATTTCCACTCGCATCCTGACGAATATATCCATATTTTGGCGCCCCGTAGCCCGAATCGACAAAACCTGGATCGCCTGAACTTTTCGGCACATAAATTGTTTCATACATGTGGTAACGGCCTTGTGACCATTGAAATTCTCCCACTCCCGGACCTCTGTCACCATGGCGGGTATTCGGGCTTGAGAATTGATGTTCCTTTATATAATACCAGTCCGTATAAAAATCATTCTCATATTTGCACGTCCCGCCGTTAGGAGCTTTTCCCCGATAGGTATATGGCCCATATCCTTCCCATGCCGCCTGGGCGATCTCCGCCATATTCCAGTTGGTGGTAATCATTTGCCCGCTTGCGTTGGCTGAACCGATAATATCTCCCTGGTGCGTGGAAAATTTTCCATGCCATTCACCAACAGTACTGAGACCTTCCCGCCGTCTGAATGTACCCGGCTGTAAAAGCTCGTTTGAGGGCATCCCATGCTGGGTTGAGTAGTGCACCCAGCTTGATTCATGAATGCTTTTTCGATAAATATCGTTTGCACCAATCACTGGTATTTCGACACAAATCCCCATGGTGCAGGTTTCAAGGCTTGTGCTCTCCCCAAGCGGACTTCCCATTGACTTCATGCAGTTTTGCACCGAAAGCTCACCTGGAGCGCGAACGGGATCGACCACTCCATAGCTTGCCGCCATGACATAGAGAAGTTCTGCAATTGCTGAAAGCTTCGTTGGATTAGCTGGATCATCAGCTGGCTTTTTCCCATTCTTTGTAAGCACAATGAGATTTCGAAGCGATTGCGTGATGCCGCCCAGAAGCGTCTGAATATTTCGATTTGGATCGCCGAAAAAAGCCTCCCCGTCTTCAGGTGAGAGAGCCCATTTATACTCACCATTACCTGTACAGTTGGCACAATAATAATCCTGCAGGATGTGAAGCTGCATGTTAGTAAGAATTGATTCCATCATGCTTTCACCGGAATAATTCAAATTCACACTTTTACCATAAATTCTCTCCTTCGCTTGTGTGCGAAAGGGTTTTTGGACCGCATCCGCGCTTTTAAACTTTGCAATCGTGGTCATATATCCATCAGCAGGATCTACGTTCCAATTTGCAGGATTATCGGGATCATCGGGATATGGCGCAGTAGAATAAAATAAGCCTTTAAAATTTGTCGTCACGCTATTTGTGGAAGTATAGCTGATACCGTCCCACAAAAGATCGCGCAGCGTCTCGCGATCGATTCCGCTGTCGGATGAAAGCTTCAGTGCTTTATTCAGACGTTCGCCGATGCTCCAGTACCCATCGGAAGGATTATTGCTGCCAAGCCACTTCAACAGTTCATTATTCTCAAAATCGAATATGTTGACGCTTTCAAGATCGTCCCATTTCACCACATCTTTCTGAAAAGCATCAACAAGCCACTGCGTGAGCAGTATCTCATCGGATGATGCCACCGTGCCACCCACAGACAAACCCTTCGGTGTGGCGGAGAGAATTTTCATTTGCTCTTCAAGCACCCACCTTCCCCGTCGCACAAAATTTTTAAAATATGTTTCGCTATTCGAACCGTATTCCTTCAGGTACGATGGCAACTCAAGTTCGCTGAAATTCTCAGGTATTTCCGCACCATCGAGCACAGGATTTTTAATCATCGGATAGAGCTCGCCGATGAGATAATCAGCAATAGTTTTCTTCACCGGATCGGCAATCATCCAGTCGGCCACATCTTCTTCGATCTCGCGAATGCCCTCGCCTGGCTCGGGATTTTCTATATAATCGATCATCTCGGCAACTTTCGCTTCGACATCCATATTTTCATCTATAACAGTCTGCATAAAGTTTTGCAGAAGCGAGGCGGGGTCATCGAGGTCTTCTGCACCATCGTAGAGGGTATGCACAAATTCTAAATTTTCCAGCAGGAGGTTTACCCCGTTGTAGCCCATATCGGAAAGCTCCTGGTATGGGCTGAAAAAATCCCAGTAAAAAGTGCGCTCTTCGGGGTCTATCACACCATCGCGGTTTGCATCTTCCCAGTTGCGGAGTTTTTCCACCACATCGATAATGGAATCGACGCCCTCCATCATCACATACGGATCAACATTCAGCACATCTTTTACTACATCAAAGGTAGCATCGAGCGCGGAAGGGTCGCGGGAATATTCGGCATGGAAGGAATCGAGCCCTTTCGCGAGTGATTGTACCATTTCGGGGAGCGGTGCCTTATAGCCGTACATGATATTTGCAAGATTCATATACATTTGCGCGGTGAGTTCAGGATTTGCATTCATAAGCGCATTCATACGCTCATTGAGCTCTTCCTGTTCGATGTTCTCAAACATCGACTTGATTGCGGGAGTGTTGTCGAAAATATGCAGAAGCCGTACTTCCGGTTCAGGACGAAGCTGCTGGAATGCCATGTCATCTTTTGAGCAATTCAGTGCGCCGCCCGCAGCTAAGCCGGTAACAAACACAAAAATGAACATATTATGAATCATTCTGTTCATCATCACATTCCTCCTTCCTGATACATCCCTTCCGACAACCTTCCCCGCCTATACTATATATGACGACGAAAAATACGTTTATTGCGAAATCCCCCATTGCAAAAAATCCTGCCTCCCTTTTCCCCATTCGCCCCATCTGTTACAATATGCATATCACCCTCAATACCGTCCAGACGGTATTCTATTCCCTCTATTTAAGTAATATCCCCATTTTCAAAAATAATGCAACTTTTTTACTTACGCTTCTCATACACAGGACATATAAAAAAAAACACTCTCACGCAGCTTTTTGCGCAAACCAACCACTCCCCACATCCTTTACGTAATTTCGCGCATCAATATTTTTGCATATCACACACATTATAATATAACCTAAAAGTACAAAGTAAAACTCCCGAATAAAAAAATCAAACAAAAAAATTACATTTTTTTTATTTCTGCTGATTACGAAACATCATCCCCCAAAATACCAGAGATTCAGTATCAATCTCGATACACACACGAACACGTCTCTTTCTTAAAATTATTATGCGCACTTCGAACGTACTAAAAAATTCTTTTGAATTCTTCTCAAAATGCGGATCAACAAAAAATGAGGCGTGAATGATACATTTTTTTTCAATCTATTAGATGAGAAAGAAAATCCATTGAAGAATTTTTGAGAATTGTTCGCCTGCGGAGACAATAATTATTCCGGGTGATGATGTTGGGCCCATAATCGGTGGAAAACACTCGTTCATATCCCGCCCTTTTGCAAAGATCAATTATTGTGAGATTGTAACTCCCATAGGGGAATGCAAAATAAGATACTTTCCGTTTTAGATAGAGCTCTAAAACGCGTTTCGACAGATAAATTTCTTCATAGAGCTTGAATTTTGATTCACCATCTCCTTTTTTCACGAGTCGCACAAGGTCTAAATGGGTCATCGAATGACATTCAATGCGAATCCATGAAGCATCCATCGTTCTCAGCTGATCCCAGGTGAGGCTTCGCTTTGCCTTCGGCGCAATTGCGTCGATAACGACAAAAAGCGTCACCGGATACCTGTACTCTGACACCAGAGGCAAAAGGGTGTGATACATCGCCGGATATCCATCGTCGAATGTGAGCACGGCAACTTTTTCCTTATAGGGCAAGGGGTTTGTAAGCCTTGAAGTAAAATCGCACAGGGGTATAATCGCCACATTTTTCTCCTGTAAAAGGGAAAAATGTGCACGAATCGCACGATAATCGAGTGAATACTTTCCCTGGCCGTCGATATTGTGATAGAGCAATAGAGGAACCTTAAGAAGCCGGGAAATTTCCTCTGCACCCTTTTTTTTCCATACCAGCGCACCTTGATGCACAAACTGTTCCGGACCTAAAAAAAATACTACCGTAAGCACACTAACAAACCCTGCGAAAATAACCCCAACCACAAAAGCCGGAAACAGTCGTTTCATGAATGTATTCTTTTCTAAAACATTGGATTATTGCACTTCGATTTTATTCTCGGTAAAACCGGTGCACTCCTGGAGGATATTCATTGGAGTGACATCCGTATATGTTCACATCGGCGACAATGAATAATTGTGGCAATTCCCAGAAAACGTCGCAATATGCGTATTTTAGTGAACCCCCCTCTCTCCAGCATCCGTGCAAGATGTGCCGGCTCAATAAAACTCTCAATTGTCTTTGAAAGGTAAAGGTAGGCACGCGGCCTGCCGGAAACGATACCGCCGATAAGCGGAAGACCAAAAGAAAGATATAGCTTATATAGGCTTCTGATAATGAAATTATCCGGCCTGGTCAGTTCAAGCACCACCAGCTCGCCGTCTTCCCGCAACACGCGGAATATTTCATCGATAAAGACATTGATATCCGGAATATTTCGAACTCCGAACGCAACGAGTGCGGCATCAAAAAGCTCGCCTGCAAAGGGAAGCCTGCACACATCTGCCGCGACCGCGTATTCCTTTATTCGCCCCGCCTCCTTCCCTTTTATCAGCATTGGAAGAGAAAAATCAACCGCAACGACACACGCACCTTTTGTGCTCAGCAGCGGCACAAAATCACCGGTGCCGGAGCAGAGGTCGATAACATTCTTTCGCCGGATATCGCCAAGCATATTCACCGCGAATTTTCTCCACGACATATCAACGCCGAGGGAAAGTACGCGATTGAGTACATCGTAGGTCTCCGCAATTGAGTCAAACGTCTCGCGAACAAATTTCTTTCTCATCCCGGGACTGGTATTGTTTATTCTATATTTGAGCTCTTCCTTCATGCATATCGCCTTACAATTCGGTAATCGGAATCGCGCTGGCAAGGGATTTTCCCCGCATTCCGTATGATGTCAATTATTTCTTCCCTGTTGGTTCGGACATGTATCCCCGTTGCGCGCACCACCACTTCTTCCATCAGCACGCCGCCAAAATCGTTTGCCCCGAATGAAAGCGCAATCTGCGCCAGCTTTAATCCTTCGGTGAGCCATCCCGCCTGAAAATGTACCACGTTATCGAGATAAATCCGGGCAATTGCAAGAATTTTTAGATAATCAACTCCTGTTGCAGGAGGCACATCCTCCATGCCCGTTCTGGCAGGGGAAAAAGACCAGGGAATGAATGCGCGGATAATACCTGTTTCATCCTGTATGCGACGCACCACATCTAGATGTGCAATTCTCTCTTCGCACGTCTCTCCCATCCCATAGGTCATTGTTGCGGAAGATTTAAGTCCGCATCGCGCAAGACTGTGCATGACCTCACACCACTGGGAAACAGAAATTTTATGCGGGCTTGCATATTTTCTTATGCGGTCAACAAGCAAATCTGAAGCCCCGGGCACGGAATCGAGACCAGCATCATGCAATATGGATATGATATCATCAAGACTCTTGCCGCTTCTTTTTGATAGGTGCCAGAGCTCTGCCGGTGACAAAGAGTGAATATATATTTCCGGATCATGCGATTTCACCATGCGAAACATGTCAACATAGCGCTCAATGGTATATGCACTGTGAATACCACCCTGTAGCATCACCTGCGTGCCACCGATTTCTTTTAATTCCTTTACGCGTAAAAGAATTTCGTTAGAAGAAAGTTCATAGGGATCAATCACCCCCGCACGCGCATGATAGGCACAGAAACGGCACTTCGCTTCGCAGATATTGGTATAATTGATGATGCGATCGAGAATGAAACCGACATCCTCAGAAGGATAGACAATTTTTCTCCTGTAATCGGCCGCCAGTCCAAGATCGAGGATATCCCAGGAAAAAAGATGAAGAGCTTCCTCTGCGGCAATACGTTTACCTGAAAATATTTTTTCTTCTAGATTCTTCATGGAAACATGAGTTCTCATGACATATAAAAAATCAAGGAATTATCGTGAAAAATATTACAGCATGGCATACGACATTCAACAAGGCACCGCATTGCTGTCATAAAATTGTACATTCAGAAAATAATGATAAGAAAGGCGATGTGGCAATTTATTGAATGGGGATTTGGGGTGGTTTTTTGGGTATCCCCCAGCAGCAGACTATATATTGCAGGCCATTTTGTTTAAATTGTATAATCGTATGTGCGCCCTGCCAATAGTTATCGGTAAAATGTGCTATTTCGGAAAAATCGGAATTGTTTAAAAATTTTTCAACAGCAAGGGCGACAAGAAAAGAAACCGACAACTTCCACAGCTTACGCACATCATCGAAAAAATCATGCACATGTACAGGCAGCACCACATGAAGCTTTTTCCAATGTTCTTTCTCGCGGCTTTGCTGATATCTCACCGTTCCCCGTGTGACAATCGGTGTTTTTCCCTGCAACACATATCGTTCCAGGAGAATGGCGACAAACCTGCTTCTGCTTATTCCAAGCCTTTTCGCCGCTTCCGTAATTTTTGCATAAGAGTCCCTCTCAATATTGATACTCGTTTCATACATCAGTTTCGACTTTTGTACGCGCGCACGATCGTCAGCCATAGTTTTCCTCCTCCTATAAATAGACACCATTTCATATTCAAACTTTTTCTTATTCCACATCCATGCTTTCGATCTCATACACAAGATTAAAACTGATAAGGCTGGCTAAAACACCATTAATCGGCATCCCTGAAGTAACCCGACGCAGATATTCATTATCAACCTCGCAATACTCCCAGCCTGTATCTTTGACCACAATCATGCTTGCGTAATCAAGTGTATCGGCATCGAAAAGTCGTATAATTTTTTCATGCGAATTCATTTTGAATTCCTCACAAATAGTATTACAATCCTGAGTTATATTTTCATCATTGCAAGCATTTTATTAAATCCAAAATACTCCTTGACTCTTTACTTTTACACTTCTCAAGTCGAATTATGAAAAAGATTGCAATCATCGGCGCAGGGGCTTCCGGCCTCATGGCGGCATGCTTTGCTGCTCCACGTGCAAAGGTGACTATATTTGAAAAACAAAAAATGCCGGGAAGGAAAATCCTTGCCACAGGAAATGGCAGGTGCAATATTTCAAACAGAAATATAAGCGCTGATTTCTACCACGGCAAAAACCCAGCCTTTGTTAACAATGTTTTTGGTTCTTTTGGACTCGAAGCTACCGAAGAATTTTTCTCAACCATTGGCATACCTTTCGCCGAAGGAAAAGATGGCAGGCTTTTCCCCGCTTCATTTCAGGCAAGTGCTGTACAAAAATTGCTCGTGTTTGAAGCACAAAAGCGCGGAGCGGAGATTTTGCTTCATCGGCGTATTGATAAAATTGTGCCCCAAAAAGAAGGACTTCTTCTCATCACCGCCGGTCAGGAACAGTATCATTTCGATGCGGTTATCCTTGCATCAGGAAGTTGCGCCTATCCACAGCTCGGCGGTTCAGACAGCGGATACACCCTTGCCGCATCAATTGGCCATTCAATTCAACCGCCTGTTCCCGCCATTGTGCCGCTGAACGCTTATCCCGGAGTGCTTCATCGCCTTGAAGGTATCAAGTGGGATTGCGCGCTTAAAGCAATTAGCAATACAACGACTATCGCTTCTTCCATTGGTGAGGTGCTTTTTACCAGTTACGGCCTCTCAGGTCCGGCAACACTCGATATCTCCATCGCAGTCAACAGAAACATATCTTTGCAAAAGGAAGTGGATATTTTTATAGATTTTTTTCCTGAAATCCCAATGCACAATCTCCAATCGCATTTTGCAACGCTCTTTTCCGAAAAAGGAAAACCGCTTGCGCTGTGCCTTGCAGGAATTATAAAGGAGAGAATTGCGGAGGTGATTCTTTCATGTGCCGGTAAAGATCCCTTTTCTGAGGCGCAATGCCTGAAAAAAGAAGAACTGCCAGAACTCGTTGGTTTCTTCAAAAATTTTCGTTCAAATCCCGGTCCTGCGCGGCCTTTTTCGGAAGCGATGGTCGCCAGCGGCGGTGTATCGACTGATGAAATACATCCTTCAACTATGGAATCGAAAATTCTTCCAGGCCTTTACATCACCGGCGAACTGCTCGATATCACCGGCACAAGCGGCGGATTCAATCTCCAGTTCGCCTGGAGCACGGGAGCCATAGCGGGAATGAATGCATAAAAAAACCGCCTCACACCGCAGGCGGTTTTTATAAAAATTTTTAGATTGTTATTTCGGCGCAAGTACAGTGGAAGATTCTTTCGCTTCCTCGCCGCCGAATCTATACGTCACCGCAAAGGCCATTGCGAGAGGATTTTGCTGTGTGGACGTCCATGCCATACCCGACACAAAATACGGCCCCACCGTGAAAAGATCGATGTTTGCAAGCCAGTCAAATGTGAAATTGCCGAGCTTGTATGAAAGCCCCATATTGAACGCTGTCTGCGCAGAACTCGTTTCGGTTACGGACGCGGGAGTCTTCACCGTACCCTGTCCCGTAGTGCTTTCTCCTTCGTTTGTGAGCGGCTGATATACCGTCTGCGTCACCCCAAAGCGGCCTTTCCAGTTCTCAGAAAGCTTTGCTTCGAGCCCCACAATGAGCGGCACTTTGATTGAAGTGTAGTCATACTTATATTTGTCTACATTGTTGGCAGGAGTAATAACATCTTCGCCATAATAATTGTTTGTAAACGTTTCAAAGACTGTCGCAAATCCCAAAAACGCTTTCACCTCTGGCGAGAAAGCATATTCATCGGAAAACCCCCCTGTGATAAGCTGTCCTGTGCGTTCAAAAGTATCGGTTGCATCAACATTGTTCGCCGGTGTAGGCGTATCGGAGACTTTCATGCTTCCTTCCGTTGAACGGTTGAGCAGTTTGTAGGATACATAGAAATGCGCTTTGTGCCTGGTTGTCATCTGGTAGTTCACACGAGCAAAACCGCCAAAATCCATCGCGCCTTTGCTTTTGTAATCTGTTTTGATTTCAATTCCCGGCTCGTTTCGAGTATAATTATTATCGAGCACATACATCACAAAGCTTCCGCCAAAATCCACATCCACCTGCGTGTTAATTTTAACAATGCCCCCCACCCGTGTGGAATATTCAGTGTTCACTAAATTGTACTCCTCTT
>DYLV01000070.1 GCA_020721925.1 Leptospira biflexa | reverse complement strand
TATCGCAAAAAGGGCTTTCTTTTTTTTCAGGTCTCCTTTATTTTACGCTATCAATTTTTTGATTTTTTATAAAATCCATACACTATTTTTGAAAAATTGAGGGTGAGGAATTAGAGACCCATGCACTCCCATCCGTCATAGAGATCGTCCCCCAAGTTGAAATTCATCGCGGCTACTCGAGATTAGCGCTTTGGGGAAAATATAAACAAACAGAAGAACGAATGCGTCGGCTCAGAGGTTTCATGGGTATCAAACCGCTGATTACAAATATGGAAATAGTTTTGCGCCACGAAAAATTATGATTGCCGGGAAGTCGGGATAACGCCTGCCGCGTAAGAATTTCAACAAAGCGCGGGGTAAATTCGCCATTCTGGGACTAAATATTAAACACCGCCCCTTCCATTGCCGCATGTATTTCTATTGGGAAACCTCTTTCAACCACCTTTTTCCGGTAATGCGCCACAACTTCATCCAGATCATCATCACTGCGAAGCGGTTCATGATGGAAGAAAAAGAGCTTCTTTACTTTCCCTTTCACGGCAAGATTCATCACCTGATGCGTGGTGCTGTGCCCCCACCCGCGCTTTGCCTCATATTCAGCCGGTAAATACTGCGCATCGGCGACAAGGGCATCGGCTTCCCGCACGAATTCTATAAGCCTCTCGTTCAGGTTCGCGACAAAATCCTGCAATTCCCTGTCTTTGTCTTTAAACACATTATAATACGGCTCATTGTCTCCCAGATACACAAAGAGCCTGTCATCATACCGCACCCTATAGCCGAGGCAGGCGACAGGATGATTCAAGCTGATGGTGGTAATCTGAAAATTTCCCAGTTCGAGCCGCTCCTGCTCGATCTGACGATATTTAATTTCCGCCAGAAGCTCCACCGTTCTCACGGGGAAATAACTGTACTGCATTTGACCGCTCAAAATTTCTTTCAGCGTCATTTCGTTTGTGCCCGGGCCATAAAAAGTGACACGATTGCCCGGAATATATATCGGCGCGAAAAAAGGTATTCCGTTTATGTGATCCCAGTGTGGATGCGAGATAAAGATATTAATGTCGTATTTTTTCGAAAGATCGAGCGATTCTCCGAGCACGCGAAGCCCGGTACCCGCATCGAAGATGATCCAGTCGCCATCTTCTGATCTGAGGTCAAGACATGCGGTATTCCCCCCATATCGCATGGTGGTCGGGCCCGGAACGGGAATGGAACCGCGTACGCCCCAGAAGGTGAGAGTGAGCCTTTTCATTTGAGAAACAACCGCGCCTTTTCAATTTCTTTATTAATATCGGCAAGCGCTTCAAAAACATTTTCTTCGGTCAGGCCGAGGATATTCCATACTTCCTCAGGAATCGGATGCACCCGGTGATTGCCGCTAAAGCCGACTTTGAGTATTTTCACAAAAGCATCGGAAACCGCGGTCACCATGGAGAAAATGGCGGACTGGCCGGTCATCACCGGCTGATGGTGCCGCCCCACAGCATATAATAAATTGTTTTCAAATTTCCACTTTTTTCCAATTGCGATGCCTATCTCTTCGTGAGAAAGCCCCAGCACGCTTTTTTCAATATCGGTGATGATTAAATTTTTCTGCGAAGAGATTTCCAAAATTTTTTTCATTTCTTCTGGAAAGAAATTGTTGATGAGAATTTTTCCAATATCGTGGATGAGACCCGCGATGAAATATTCCTCAAGGAATTTTTCCTCCACACCGAGCCGCTTGGCAATCATCTTCGATGCCACGGCCACGCCGAGAGAATGTTTCCAGAAATCCTCCCCGTCCAGTACCGTACTCCCTTTAAGATAGGATTTTCCGAGGAATGCTGAGGTGAGCGCCACGTTTTTTATTGTGTTGATCCCGAGCATCACCACTGCCTGCTTGAGCGATTTCACCTCCTGCGGAAGCCCGAAATACGCGGAGTTGACCATGCGGATGACCTTTGCGGTGAGGACCGGATCGAACTGGATCACATCAGTTAGATCCTGCGCGGAAGAGCGGATATTATTCGCCACTTCATTCACCTTGTGAATGACAGGCGAAAGGCTCGGCATTCTGTCGATCGATTCTTTTACTTTTTCAACTACGCTTTTCATCAATCACACACATCAGTGCATTGCATGAACGATGCAGTAAATGTTATGAACTCCGCTAATAATTCAACCAGTGCAGTATGTCTAATGCGATGAGCAGCCAGAAAAAAATGGTATATGCGATTATTATGATAAGGAAAAAACGTTTAATAACATTCATGTTTCCTTCAGCCTGCTATTCCCGCTCAACAATCACTTTTTTCCTCACCACACGAAAAACCATCGGCTTGTTGTTCCTCCGCACAGCCAACACCACTTCAGTGCCTACTCTGCCTCTGAGCAATGTATTCACCACGTCATCGTGCTTCATGTTCACCAGTGATTTGCCATCGACCGATTCAATGATATCACCCGGCATAAGCCCTGCGGCATGTCCCGCCCCTCCTTCATAGACTCCAACGATGATATATGGCTTTTCAGCTGTCACCACGCCGTTACCGGAAGGCACTTCAATGCCAAGGCCGCCGAATTCCTCACCACCACGCGCGCACAATACTCCCACAAGAAACATAATACTCAAAAAACCAGTGGATTTTTTCATATCACACTCTCCAGACTTATGCGTCTGATCGCGAAACATCACTTGTATAATCGAACGGGATCATTATGTCAAATATTTTCAGAGATAATGCCGAAAAAAAGGGGTGCATTCCTGCACCCCTTTGGATGATCAATTATACTGCGCATTTAAAAAGATATTTCCAATCCAAGATTGAACGCAAGAATATTGTCGTCTCTTGATGCAATATCGATAAAGCGATAACGCGCTTCAACGAAAAGTGTAAGCGGTGTGCCCCTGATGCCGAACGCGGCACCTGCAAATACATCAACGCCCGCGTCGGAATCATCATCATCGCTTCGATCGTTGTTAAAGTTAAGGTAATTCAGCGACGGGCCAAACCCCAGAAACGGCGCTATCGGCGCATTCTGCAGCGGATACCAGAACCAGTCCATGTGGATCCCCCAGATATCTGCATATTTCCAGGTATCTGCTTTTACCTCGACATAGTCCACCCCGGGCTTGAAACGAAGGGAATTGAAGAGGAACGTCCCCATATCGAAGAATACTCCGCCCGTCCATGTGTCGTCGGCATCCGCGAAATCATTGCGCATCATCGCCCATCCGCCCTTGAGGATGATCGCGCGGGCTGATACCTCACTTGCGGTCACAGAAAGCACAATCCCGATAGCAACCACACCCAACAGAATTTTTTTCATCCCTATCCTCCAATGTCAAAGTTTGAGACAACATAACAACATTTAGGAATCTGTCAATTCCAAAAAAAAGCTCCACCCCGCATCGGCTCAGTCCAGCAGGACTGATTTGTACACCGCGCCGAAATCAATTTTAAATTTTTCCATATGGAAGTTTTTATTTTTTCCCCTGTTTGTAATAGCCGAAATACTCGTAGAGGTTCATTGCACGATATGCTGTTGACAGGTTCGATGCGCTGCCTATTGCACGGGCAAGGTATTCTTCCGCAGCCCTGTCGTCACCTTTTACGCGTGAATTGACGGCCAAAAACAAAATAGCCTTTTGCACGAAAGGATCGGACGTGTGCTCATCTCCGGCAAGCTTCGCAAAATAATTCGCAGCCCTTGCGGAATTGCCCTGTTTATAAAAACTGATCAACCCGAGATGATATATGGCTTCGCGTCGGTACTCATTCTCCGCCGACGACAATTTATAGAGAGAATAATACGCATTGTTGTACATCCCCCGGTTGAATTCAAATTTTGCGGTATAGTATTCCACCAGCGTTCCTGTCCCGGGATAACGGCGGAGCGACATTGCGAATTTTTTAAATTTATCGCCATTCCCTCTGGTGTAATAATAAATCATGTTTTCCTTAAAAGCAATCTCGCCATACGGACTCGATTTCAAAAACGGAAGCTGTTTTTCCATAATTTCTTCCGCCTCGTCTTCCTTCCCGAGTTTTAAAAGGCACGTGATTTGCAGGGCACTTTTCCGGTCGCGTAAAGATGGAACATCCACGTTCGCAAGCTCACTGAGCGCATGCGCGTATCTGCCCGCACGTACATCGAGCTCCGCAAGTTCTGTTCTCGCATGGAGCGCTTTCGAAGAATTGGGATACTTACTAATCACTGCGCTAAAAAATTCTTTAGCGGAATCGTCCTCTTTGCGCATTGAGAAAAACTTTCCTATGTTGAAAGTGGCTTCCGCGCATCTTTTCGGACTTCGCATCAAGGTTCGCGCGGCGCGCTTCGCCCTTTCAACGTCTTTCTCGCGAAGGGATATTTCTACAAGCATGGAAAGGTCTTCATCCGAAAAATTATCCAGATCGTAATTTTTTAAAATGGTATATGCCTCCGCGATTTTTCCTGTTTTATACTGGCTTTTTCCTTCCCAGAAGCGCACGAGCTTTGCAGTGAAATCATCCATCCGAATCGAGTTTTCATCTTTTACCGCTTTCAGCACTTCTGCAAATTTGTTGAGCTTATAGAGGGATATGATTCTATAGAGAAACACAGGGCCCGCTTTTTCACGCTCCGGGAAAGTTAAAAATTGCCTGTACCATCGCTCAGCAGCTGCATACTCTTTCTTTTTAAACGCGTCGTCCCCCCTGAGAACGCATACCTCGCCTGCAAAATCCGACCGCGGGTTTTTTTCAAGCACGAAGTCGAAAGGCTTTTCGTATTCCACTCCTTTCTGCCGGTACGCCAGCCCCGTTTTATATGTCAGAGCATCAATATCATTCTTCGTTCGATATATACGCATAATGGAATCGAAAATTTTTCTGGAATTATCGTAATCGCCGCTGTTGAAATAAATCTCGTGGAGTTTGATGCGCGCTTCAAAATGCTTCTCCGGATTTTTCAGTTGTATATATGTTTTTAAATTTTCAAGGGATTTTTCTACTTTTCCTTCGCCCAGGAGTGCAATTCCTAGATAATAATGCGTCTCATTGAGGAAAGTAGAACGGGGATTGACTTCTTTGATTTTGTTAATTTCATTGAGTCCGCCTTCAATATCCCCGCGCCCCAGATGGACACGCGAAAGCAAATAATGAAATTCATCGATATTCTCATCAAACGGATATTTTTCAACGAGAAGGTTCAGCAGCCGTTCGGCGTCTTCAAATCTGTCTACCTCCACATAGCCCCTGCTCAACATTAAAATCGCTTTTTTCTGCTCCTCCGGGTCATTGACAGAAACCGAATCTTCAAGATAGGGGATTGCATCTTTCGGGTTCTTTTTCAGATACACCTTCGCAAGCTGCATTGCGGCATTACTGCGGAGTTCCATTTTTGTGGTGGAAATTCTCGCCTCTTCGAGGAGTTTTACGCCCTTCGATTCTTTTTTTTCTTCGAGCATGAGCCGACCCAACTCATACTTCGCTTCGTTTATCCATTCCGAATCCTTCCCGATGATGAGAAATAACTCCAGATTCGATTTCGCGGCGCTTTTCTGGCCGAGTTCGAGGAATGATTTTGACTTGAAATATTGCGCATCCGAATAAGGTCGGTCTTTAAGCAGGGAATCGGGAAGCTGGCCGAAATATCGGAGCGCTTTTCTGTGATCCCCCTTTATCTGATAAATCCGTCCCAGCAGAATCGAAGATTTTGAGGCGGTTTTCACGTCCGCACGTTGCGCCCGGAGAGGCTCCAGTACCGATACGGCATCATCGTAACGTTCGCCCAAAAAAAGGGCTTCCCCGATTTTCAGCGACAGTTTCCTTTTTTGGGGTTCTTCTTTAAGTAAGTGAAGCGTTTTTTCCCACATCAGCACCGCTTCATCATAACGGCTTTGAAGGAAATAGATATCCCCGATGCGGCGCAGGGCCTGAACGGTCATTTTTTCATCCGGGCTCTGTGCGATGAAGCGGTTGTATTCTTCAATCGCCTTGATGAAATTCTTCCGGGAATATTCCGACTCGGCAATCCAGTACCGTGAGAGTGCGCAGAGGTTTGAAGTGGTGCATTCGAGTAAAAAGCGATTGAATTCGAATATCGCCGACTCATATTTTTTTTGTTTAAACACTGAAAGGCTTAGATGATACCATGCCCGATCGCGGTACTCATCATCCGCATCAACGATTTTCCGAAAAATAAGCCCCGCGCTCTTGTAATTTCCCGATTTAAACGCCTCCAGCCCCTGTTGAAAAAGATCCGATGATTTTTCGCGTGCGCGGACAGGAGCTTCCCACAAAACAAGAAGTGCGGTGAGATACAGGAATATGTATTGCCATCGTTTCATATCTTCAGCAAAAACGTTCTTAACATATTGAGCGCATACACAGCAGAAAAGGACCGCACGCGATCTCTGTCGCCGGGAAAAAATTCTTTGCGCGTTTTTACCTGATCCAGACCCGCCAGGCCGAAGCAGACAGTTCCCACCGGCTTTTCCGCACTTCCTCCTCCGGGGCCGGCAATACCCGTGGTGCTCAGCGCAATATCCGCAGACAGGGCATTGCGCGCACCCTCCGCCATTTCTCCAGCAGCTTTTTCGCTCACCGCACCGAATGCTTCCAGGGTTGACGGTGAGACACCAAGCAGTCGCCTCTTCGCTTCATCGCTGTATGCAACCACCGTACCGAGAAAAACCTTTGACGCACCGGGCACATCGGTCAAACGGGAAGAAATCAATCCACCGGTGCAGGATTCGGCACACGAAAGAGTGAGACCTTTTTCTTCAAGCAGAACAAGCACATCATCTTCAATTGAATTTCGAAGTAGAAGACGCGTTTTAAATTCCTCTCTCATGCGCTCTCGAATGATTTCTTCCGGAAAAGAACTGCCGTCTTTTTCGATAAAGGTGATTTCACAGATTCCATATTTCGCACAAATGCCCCATTCCACGCGCAGGTCTTCCACTATTTGGTGCACCCGCGCGTTGACTTCCGATTCCCTCATAAGCGCAGTGCGCATCACAAAATTTTTTCTCTCCCGAATACCCATCGTATTTCTAATGTACGGCCATACGTAACGATCGAACATCGGTTCCATTTCCCGTGGCACGCCCGGCATCACCACAATGGTGCATGCATCTGTGCGCAGTGCAAAACCGCAGGCAAGCCCGACATCGTTCGGCAATACGAAAGCGCCCCTGGGTACAGAAACCATCTTCATATCGCCCGGCCCCGGCGCAAGGCCTCGAAGCGCAAACACCGCTTCCATTTTTTCTTTCGAGGCATCATCCACATCCATATCAAGACCGAAGATATCGCAGATGATGCGACATGTCAGGTCATCATCTGTAGGGCCGAGGCCTCCAGTAACAAATACAATTTCATAGCGCGCAATAGCATCTTCAAAGATCCGCCGTATCGCATCATGGCTATCCCCCACAAGATGTATTTCCTTCATGTCGATCTCGCTGGTGAAAAGCCTCGAAGCAAGGAAAGGACCATTTTGATCCGCAATCTGGCCATGAAGCAGTTCGCTTCCCGTGATTATTGTACAGGCATTCATCTTCGCTACATCCTTTCAGGTGCCGACACGCCAAGAAGTGCCAGCCCGTTTTTCAGAACGACGCGCACGCCATCACAGAGCGCCAAATAGGTTGCGGTATTCACGGGGTCATCGGAAAGGACCCGATGCTCCGTGTAGAACTTATGATATGCCTGCGCCAGCCGCATAAGATAGGTAGTAATCCGATGGGGCTCGCAGGTAACGGCTGCATCGTTTATTTCTTCGGGGAATTTCGCCAGAAGCTTTAAAAGCGCTTTCGATTCCGGATTATCAAGCCGATCTTTTGAAGCGTTCTCGGGATGGTATGAAATGTTTCGTAATTCCGCTTCGCGGAAGATTGAACAAATTCGCGCATGCGCATATTGCAGGTAAAAAACCGGGTTTTCCGAACTGGCGCGCCTGGCCAGAACCAGATCGAAATCCAGATGGCTGTCCATTGAACGCATCACGAAAAAATAGCGAGATACATCCACGCCAATTTCATCGATGAGCTCGCGCATGGTTTGAAATTTCCCGAGGCGCTTCGACATTTTCACAATTTCGCCCTCGCGCACCAGGTTCACCTGCTGAGCGATGAGCACCCGAAAATCGCCTTCATAGCCGAGCGACTTCACCGCGCCCTGCATGCGTGCGATGTACCCGTGATGATCGGGCCCCCAGATATCGATTACCGCATCATAACCACGGTCGATTTTGTTCTTGTGATATGCAATGTCCGCAAGGAAATATGTCGGCCTGCCGTCTGAACGCACGAGCACCCGATCCTTGTCGTCGCCGTGTTCTGTTGAGCGAAAAATTTTCCTGCCGTCATCCTCGAAGATAAATCCCTTCTGTTCAAGAAAGTTCAAAGCGCCTATGACTTCCCCGCTTTCATGAAGAGTCCGCTCGCTGAACCATCGATCGTAATTGACATTGAACTTTTCAAGGTCTTTTCTCTGCTCCGCTACATTGACTTCCACGGCTCTGCGCGCCACATAATCAATCAGCGCTTCTTCGTCTTCAATTTCGGATATCTCATCGCTGTATTTTTCCAAAATACCCGCGGCGATCTCCTTCACATATTCCCCGTGATACCCATCATCGGGGAAATCAACTTTTTCACCTTTTAATTCGCGCATTCTGCACAGCACAGATTTTCCGAGCAAATACACCTGGTTGCCGTAGTCATTGACGTAAAACTCCCGCTCGACAATATCGCCGTTCGCTTCCAGAAGTTTGGCAAGGGTATCGCCTACCGCGGCCGCGCGCGCGGAAACTATATTGAGCGGCCCGGTCGGATTTGCCGAAACAAATTCAATGTTCACCCTGCGCGGCTTCTCTTTGCGGTTTTTCCCGTAGTCATCTCGATTTGTTATGATATCGTTCAGATTATCGATGAGATGATCAAGCGACACAAAGATATTAATAAAACCTGGCTTTACCACATCAACGCGCTCGATAACGGGAGAAGACTCAATATAGGGCTTAAGCGCTCCGCCGATTTCCATCGGCGCTTTGCGGACAAGCCTGGCGCTTTCAAGCGCAAACGGCGTGGAATAATCCCCGAACTTTTCTTCTTTGGGATATTCCACTTTAATCGGCGGCGCGGAAGGAATTGACAGAATCCCATCCGCCGATGCGCGCTCAATTGCGGCGGAAATAATGGAAATCAATTTTTCTTTGAATATCACCTTTGTACACCTTTTTTCTATATCATTTTTATTTCACGTGTTTGATAAAATCCGAAGGAGCGAACATTGCAAAACGCGTCATCAATCCCTTGTATCAAAATCTGCGCAATTGTTCATTGCGATAGTCAGAAAAAGACTCTTTTACTCTACATCGGCGGTATTCCTGTCAAGCATTATCCTGTGCACATCCCCGATCATGATAGCCGAAATTGATGTACGGATTTCCCTTGTAAATAAACAAATAAAACACTTGAAAATAATTCCATACTATTGTAGCATTATCCCGTGCGGTGCGGGATGCTTTTGAAGCGTCATTGTCAGCGCCCAGCATTTTTTCTGCAATAATTATTACATACAGGAGCCACCCATGCACGCGTTCAAATACGATAAAAATCAACTTATTGCGCTTCTGCTTTCGATAGGCCTTTTTTTCCTTTTCGGCAGTCTTTACAAGTACTCACAAATTTTTGACGGGCTGGAAAATGGCGCCATAGATTTCCGCTTCCGCATGAGGGAGCCTTTCAAAGAAACAAAAAAGCTCGGCGAAAGGATCACGAGTTTTAAGAGAAACCCACGCGCGAGGGAAGATATCGTCATCTGCGCCATTGACGAAGACACACTCAAAACCTTCAGTCAGGAAGAAGACATCCGCTGGCCGTTCCCCTGGGATATCCACCGGACCGTGACGCGCTACATCGCCGCCGACAATCCCGTCGCAATTTTCTTCGACATCATGTTTCTGGATAATCTCAGTGAGAAGATTCTCACTCAAGGAGGTTCTGCCATTCCGGGAGGGGATGTTTCCCATTTACCCTATGAGCAATTGAAGCGCGCTTTTAATCCAATTTATTTCCACTGGTTCAGGGCGCAGGAGCGTGAATTCGCGCGCACGATCAAAGAATCGAACTGCGTCTTTTTAGACTACCCTTTTCATACAGAAGAATCGTTTAAAGAATTTCCTGATTTCGAAGAACGCATGACTTCAGTGAATAAGTTCGCTTTCGAGGTGCCAAAAAACGAACTCCCACATGGCAATTGCGAAGAAACGAATGAATACAAACGTGATATTCGTTGCCCCTGGGTTTTCACACTCACACCGCCAACTCCGCTGCTTTCTCGCGCCGCAAAAGGGCTCGGATTTGCGAACGTGAAGCCGGATCCGGATTCGATAAACAGAAAACTGCCCGTAATTATTCTTCATAAATACAAAGACACATATCGCTATTATCCATCAATTGACCTTTTGCTTACGATGCAGTATTTCGGAATTGGGATGAAGGACGTTGAAATTAAGATGGGAAGCTATGTGAAGCTGAAAAACCTCCCTGCAGAGAAAATGAAAAGGCCAAACAGGGAGCGGGAAATTGCCATTCCCATTGATCATCTGGGTTTCATGGACATCAATTTCATCGGCGGCCCGGGAAGTTTCGATACGAAAAGTTATTATTACTTCAATCGCGATCCCGACCGGCGCGGTAATTTCAAAAACAAGATTGTCTTCATCGCCGCCTACAACGCGGCGGGCATCGCAATGGACGTGCATAAATCCCCTTTCGGTGACACATTCGGAGTGGAGCATCACGCGAATGCGCTCAATACAATTCTCAACCAGGATTTTATTTATCGGCTTTCAGAAAACCAGAATATCCTTATACTGCTTGCAATTGCAGTGCTCATAGGGCTTGTGATATCGAAGGCTTCGATCGTCAAGTCAATCGTCTTTACCGTCACGTTCACTCTTCTGTATATAATCGGCGCGATGGCATTCTTCGATATTGCGAACATCATCATCGTGTTCGCCATTCCGCTTGTGCAGGTGGGTACAACATTCTCGCTGATAACCGCCTATCGCGTGCTCACCGAACAAAAGGAAAAGAAGTATATCCGTCAGACGTTCTCCAAGTTCGTTTCGCGTACGGTAGTCGATGAGCTTCTGACGCATCCCGAGAAGCTCAAACTCGGCGGCGAAAAAAAGATTCTGACGGTGCTTTTCTCAGACATTCGCGGCTTTACCTCGATCTCCGAGGCTCTGACGCCGGAAGCCCTGGTTGACCATCTCAATGTCTATCTCCAGGCGATGACCGATCTGGTGTTGAAATACGACGGCACACTCGACAAATACGTGGGTGATGAAATTATGGCATTCTGGGGCGCTCCCATCCCTCAGGACGATCATGCGCTGCGCGCGTGCCGCTGCGCCCTTGAAATGATGGAAGTTCTTCACCAGATGAACCAAACGTGGAAGTCAGAAGGCAAGCCACCTCTGGATATTGGCATAGGGCTCAACACCGGCGAAATGGTTGTGGGGAACATGGGATCGTCGTCGCGGATGGATTACACACTCATGGGCGATAACGTCAATCTCGGTGCACGGCTCGAAGGCACGAACAAGCAATATAAAACCCATATCATCATAAGCGAGTTCACCTATGAACACGTAAAGGACCGCGTAATCACCCGTGAACTCGACCTCGTGCGCGTAAAAGGGAAAGAGCTTCCAGTCAAGATTTACGAACTACTGGACATTAAATAGCACCAGCGGTTCAGGAAAAGCGCTTCCCTTATCTTTTGGGTTTTTGACTTTTTCCATCACCGGACGAAGGAATGGTCCGGTGATTTTGCAGGGAACAGTCATCGTGCCGGTCTGCCCTTCGCCAGAAGCAACGGAAATTTCGAGAGGGACATCGAGCCCTTCGAAATAATCATATCTGCCGCGGGCAAAGCATCTGATCTTATCGCTTACCAGTGCAAGTTTCGAAACCATATAATTGTCCGCGCGCTGATTAAAAGAAAATGATGCAGTAAGACTGTTAATCTCTGCAAGGGATGTGCCTGTTATACCGCTTTTTGCCAGATATTCCGCCAATTTGTCCTGAAACGGCGTATTCTTCATACTCCCATCAACAAGATCTATGCCGATATCAACGATAGAATTCTCAAGGATTTGCGACAGCCGAAACGCGCCCACCTGAAACGAAACGGTGGCGTTTAGCTTACCGGCAGCTTCTCCTTTGATTCCTGCATCGGACGCGAAGCTTTTCAGGTCGAAATTCTTCACAGAAGCGTCGATACTCACAAGCGGCATCCAGAGATTGAACTGCGCGTTTGTTTTCATTGAATACTCGGCTCCATATCCGGAAAGTGAAAACGAGTTCACCGAAAAAACGCCGTCCCGCAATGAGGCATCAAAAACAAGATCGTTCAATTCCGCACGATGACCCGCTAAAATTTTCTTCACCCCCACACGGAGTTGAAGATTGTTCTGGTTTAGAAGCTTGCCGAAAGGTTCATCGCGGAAAATGATGTTTTCGTATCCGATTTTTTTGTCGCTGTAGGCCCCGTCATATATTAGTGTAACTGCCGCCAGTAAAGGGTAGACGAGGTGATGAATTTCCAGCGTCGATGCGGTGATGTCGATATCTGATTCCGAATAAAAGGGTGTCCAGGATTTCACTCGTGTATTCCATCTGCCTTCAATTTTCGATCTTTCAAGTGAACATTTTGTGGAGGCATTGTACATATCGTTTTTCAGAGATATAGCTGCATCCAGCCCCTTCATAAACTCCCGAGTATTTGTGCTTTCCTGGAAAATGATTCCGAAATCTTTCAGCTCTGCTTCAAATTCCGAACCTTTAGCCGACCCTGAGATGAAATCGTACTTCACATGCCCTTCGGCTTTCATAATGCCCTTGAAAAGCGCTTCTTTCCACGGAGTAATATGCTCCGACATCCGCTCCAGATCAATCGTGTTCGAGCAAAACATCACGTCCACGAAATGCTCTTTATTGCTGTTCCGATATATTCCATCAAGAGAGAGCCTGATCACGTCATCGGAGAGAGAAGCGCGGCGCACCATCACTTTATTCCCTCCGCCGGTGATATCGACGAGAAAATCAATGTTCAGGTTTTCGTTTGAAACGCAGGTATGCTTCGCCCCTTCTATAATCCTGTCGGCGGTAAGATTTGTTATTTCGATCCGGCACTCCGCGCTGATATTCCGGTCAAATGATGCAAACCTGATATTTGCATCGATCTGGCCTTGAATGCTCAGCGGATCTTTAAGCGCTTCAGTAAGGTACGGTTGAATGTAGCGCATATCGATACCGGTTAAGACAATTGAATTTATTGACGCAAGGCAAAATTTTCCCCTCACGCTTTGCATTCTTCCGGAAAAAGCAAGACGACCCTTTGAAAGATTGGAGTTGGGATGCGGAAGCACCCTTCCGGATATTGTATAGTCTAAAAAATCACCGCGCATGAGAAGGTTGAGAGAAAAACGGTCAAGCCTGACGGTGGAAATTTCATTGCGGAATACTTCCCGGTATTCACGTCTCGAAGAAGTGATGTCATCCCTGAAATGAGCATGGTC
>DYLV01000069.1 GCA_020721925.1 Leptospira biflexa | reverse complement strand
CTCCCACGACATGGGAAATGAGGCAATTGAATACCGTTGCGGGGTATGCTGCTTTTGCGAGCCAGCCGCCTTTTACCTGCGAGAGATGTTTGCGGACGCAGTTAATGTCTTCAATAGAGGCACCTCTGCGAAGCAGTAGATCAGTGACAGCGATTTTATCGTCCAATGAAATGCCTGCGGGAAATGTCAAGAGCGATGAACCACCTCCGCTTATCAGTGAGATTATCAGATCTTTTTCACCTGCGGTTTTCACCAGTTGATAAATACGCGCCGCGGCTTCCATGCCGCGCTTATCGGGAAGCGGATGAGATGCTTCGAGCTGGTCAATGCGGCTGATATTGCCGCAATGTCCATCCTTTACCACTATAATCCCTTCGGATATTCGATTACCCATGAGCGCTTCAACGGCTTCCGCCATTGGCGCAGCGGCTTTCCCCGCGCCGACGACGAAAATTCGTTCGAAATTGTCCATGCGCAGTGCAATGTTTTGACCGTCTTTTACAGTGACGCCAATGGTGTCTTCGCACACATTCAGGTGTTGGATGACCGACCGATACGGATCCACCGCCATGAGAGCAGATGAGAGGATTTCAAAAAAATCGTGACGAAGCCTTTCAGAGAGAGAAATCATGGGCGATGACCGACATTGAAAATGATTTGCGTAATATCCTGGTTTATCAGCATCGCCATTGGATATTCGCAGGATACATGAACTGCATTATTTTGCGCGCGAATCGATTTCCCGTTTTCTCTGAATCAGGTGCTTGTAGTACACGGATTTTGTTTGCCCGGAGCTTTCAAAATCGCTTATTTTTTTCTGAAGTTCGACAAAAGACAGGCGGTTAATTTTTTTCGTTTTTTTCGTCTGTTGTCCGCTTTCCTGAGACTGAGTTTCTTCTGCCATTATGTACCTCGCGATTAAAATATACTTTCATCCGGCATATCTATGCAGGTATGTGGAATTGAATCATTTCAACGGCGGATATGCGCAGTCTGTCAAGAAAAATACCGCTTTGTGTTAAAAACGATGTCTGAAATTACAGCGTTTCAAGGGCTTTTTTAAAGTTAGGTAAAGAGCGTCGTATTATGTCTTCGTCTACGCAATACGCGATACGAAAATATCCCGCGCCGGCGAAACCCGAACCGGGAACAACCAGAATATTGTATTTCAGGAGATGGTTGACAAACTCCTTATCGTCGGGAAGGGGCGATTTGCAGAAAAGGTAGAAAGCTCCTTCGGGTTTGATAGGATCATATCCCGCCTCTATAAGCCCATTGTAAAAAAGAGTGCGCCGTTTTGCATAGGCTTCAATATTCACGGAGATATTTACAAGTTTTGCCGCTGCACGCTGCATCAGCGCGGGCGCATTGACAAAGCCCAATATTCTGTTCGAAAAGATCAGGCCGGATAAAAGCGTTTCTGCATTCTCCATGGCGGGATTGACCGCAACATAGCCGATCCGTTCACCGGGTATGGAGAGCGTTTTGGAATACGAGGTAGCTATCATGGAATGAATGCAGTGGCGGAAAATGCTCGGCACTTTCACCCCGTCGTACACTATCTCGCGGTATGGTTCGTCGGCGATGAGGTATATGGGCCTTTTTTTCGAAATCGCATGCAGCATTTCGCCGAGTTTATGAATTTGTGTTTCGGAATACACTCTGCCGGTGGGATTGTTCGGCGATGTAATGAGAACTGCCCGTGTTTTGGTGTTAATTGCACGCGCAATGGCGTCGAGATCTAAGCTAAAATCGGCCAAGCTGTCGACGAGCACCATTTCGCCACCGTGGTTTTGTATGTAAAAACCATATTCAACGAAGCACGGGCGGGGTACAATAACCTCATCGCCGGGATTTAAAATCGTTTTTAAAATCACATTCAACCCTCCGGCGGCGCCGCAGGTCATAATCACATGCGATGCCGGCACCAAAACTTCCTGCTCTTTAGAGACTTTTCCAGCAACAGCCTCGCGCACATCGGGAAAACCGGCATTGGACATGTATCCATGCATGCCTTTTTGCGGATTCTCCATAAATTCCTTTATTACCTCGAAAAACTCCTTCGGCGGTTCGAGGTCGGGATTCCCGATGCTGAAATCGAACACGTTTTTCTCTCCGAACTTTTTTTTCAACTCCATGCCCTGTTCAAACATTTTGCGGATGAACGAAGCACGGGCGGTTGATTCCTCAATATAGCGCGATACAGTCATGACATAGCTCCGAAATTATTAATGTTCACACATACTGAACAGGAAAATTGTTTTCTGTAAACTTTTTTTTGTATGAAAAGAAAATATCTGTATTCGATATGTGCATCAAAAGGATCAGGCGCGTCACGGCTCTTGTAATTTTGAGCCTCTGAAAATGAAAACCGTTCTTCCGAGTTTTATTTCATCCCAGTCGCACAGTGTTTTCGGACGGAGAAGTTTTTTCCCGTTGAGATACGTGCCATTTTCGGAAACCAAATCGAAAAGCATATACATATCTTTGATGCGTTTGATTCTTGCATGGGTAAGCGAGACTGCCTGATCGGGTACTACCACTGCATTGGTTGGTTCTCTTCCAATTGTGATTTCATCCCAGAATATGGGAAATTTCTCTCCGGAATTCGGCCCGTCCTTCATTACCAGCCAGGCTTTTGAATAGGCGAATTCTGGATCCCGGGATGTGAGGGTGGGCGTTTGCACGGGTGCGGATTCATCATCATGCGAATCGAACAAAATGGAACGAGGTGTTTCCCGGGATATTGCCGTTGCGGGCATGGTGAACAGCCGGTATCCCCCTCGAATGATTATCGCGATAAGCAGCGCAAGCAAGATTATAAGAATGAGAATGAGCCCCGCAATGAGTATATCGAGCAAATGTGGAATTTCCGTCGACTGCAGCGAATGTGAAATTGTAAAATCCCCAAACGTGCGGTCGGACAGCGTGCCTTTTGAAAATCGAATTTCAAGCTGATGCTTTTTCCCATCGGCGGGCGCGGCTGACTCATAGCTGATGAGGTATTCGGATTTTCGAATGGGGGATGATGATTTTTGTAAAGAGCCGAAATGAAACGATTCAATCGATTCGCGAAAAATGCCGCCCGTTTTTAGGGCGATGCGTTTAATCTCGGCAGTGCAGGAGCGCTTCGCAGGGCAGATCACGTGAATGGGGATGCCCGATCCCTTTGCAAGACTGAGAACTTCCTCCAGTTGAACGGGGCTTCCCTCGTCTTTGCCATCGGTGAAGACAAAAAGCGATTTTTGTTTTTCGTGCATGTCGCGAAGCTTCAGAATGGAATCGTAAAGCGCGGAGTAGAGAAGCGTTTTGTTCCCATGTCGCGTGAGGGTGGAGATATTCTTCAATATTTGCTGGCGCCCTGCATTTATATCGTTCAAGTGAGTGACATGATCGTTAAAACGGACAACCGTGGCCTTATCGCTCTCCGCAAGCGATGCAACAATATCACGGACGGATTGTTTGATTTTTTCAAAGTGGCGGGACGAAATGCTTTTGCTTGTATCTATAGCGATGATAAGAGCATGATTTATCTCAGGCACAGACAGGGGAACGAGATCGACAGGGCCAATTTTCTTTCCATCTTCAAGAATGGTAAAATGCTCTTTCGAAATTTCTGAAATTGCGCCGATGGGAATATCAACAGATAGTTTGATGGTGACGAGAGGGTATTGTGAACAGGGATCGATTTCGTTGATTGTGAGCGCACTTTCTGCACGAACTGTGTGCATCGCAATGATAATAAGTGCGGTGATAGCTGTCAATAGTTGCTTCATGCTCTTCTTCTTTGGTTGTTCCTCGGTCGAAATGTCAATGTGTACTGGCTTTTTAACAATAAAAATTTGTTGAAAAAACATTGAAACGCTAAAAAATGCATCTTTACTGTGTTTTTTGCTGGTTCCATACCTCGTCATATTATATTGTCGGTACGAAAACTATATATGGTTTATGATATTTTATCGAATAATGTAAGCTGTGTTCATATGCAATCGTTCCGTCTGCATTGAAATTGTTCAGGAGAACGGTACTCAATGTATATTTTCAAACATCCGGATATTTCAGAAGAAAGCGTGTGTAGTTATCTTCCCGACCGACTGTGGCGGTTTTGCTATTTTTTTGCCGATGGAGTAAGTGCGGAAGAATTACAGACGCTTTTGAACTCCGGGTGGAGAAAGTTTGGCAGTTACTATTTTATGCCGTTTTGCGAGGGTTGCCGCCTCTGCATCCCGCTTCGGGTACGAGCGCTGGAATTTGCGCCGTCGAAGAATCAGAAAGAGGTACTGAAACGTTGTCGCAACGTCAGAGTTGAGTTCAGGCCACTTGAATACTCAGAAAAAATTTTCCAATTGTATGCGATGCATTCACGGGACAGATTTGGCAATCAGGCAAGCAGGGAGGATTTTATCCTCAATTTCTACCGCCCATCCTGTCCTGCGACACAATCTGAATACTATCTGAATGATGAACTCATCGGAGTCGGTTTTTTAGATGTTGCCAGCGAAGGTATATCAAGCGTCTATTTTATTTTCGATACCAGGTATTCTTCTCTGAGCCTTGGCACATTTAGCGTGATAAAAGAAATCGAATATGCAGCAACACAACGCCTCCCATACTATTATCTCGGTTATTATATCAATGAATGTCCCCGTATGCGATATAAGTCTCGTTTTAAACCGTTCGAGCTCTACAATTGGGAATTGGAAACGTGGATACGTGCATAACAAATATTTCGATTTCAATCATGACGCATAACCTTCTTGACAATTCTTTTAGAATGTATACTCTGGCATATCTGATCCTTTGTGCCTATCTATGAGCGATGAATAAGAAATAATCGAAATGAAGAAATATCTTTGCGTGTTGCTCCTGATGCTAAATGCGGCCATAATGTGCTCGAAACACGAGAATTCAGAGCCTGCGTATGGCTGCCTGGAAGGAAACTGCATCAATGGAATCGGGAAATATTCCACACAAACCGGTGTTTACACCGGAAATTTTAAAGGCGGAGTACCGTATGGAGAAGGGACATTCGTTTTTACCAACGGCGACAGATATGAAGGGTATAATGAAAATTATAAAAAAGAGAAGTACGGTACCTACTTTTATCGTTCCGGCGAGCGCTATGTAGGCGAGTGGAAAAACGATGTCCGCGAAGGGCAGGGTATATATTATTATTCAAACGGCGATAAATACGTGGGACAATGGCGCGGCAATATCAAGAAAGGGAAGGGAGTGTATCATTACCGCAATGGTGATCGCTTTGAAGGCTGCTTTGATGCCGACAGGCCCCACGGTGCAGGGGTGCTGTATCGCAATAATGGAACTGTACAAAAAGGGTTTTGGGTCTACGGTCAGTATGCCGGGCAGAAGTGAAAGCGGTGATTTTATGCTGAACAGAATATTTTGAGGAGTGTTAACGATGCTGCAATGTACTGTGGAGGAGAGTAGCAACAATATCATGATTGTCCATGTCTCGGGAGAATTTCGCATCGAAATGATCGGCAGGGTGGAAGAGGTATGGAATCGTGCGATTGAAAAGAAGCCACGGCTAATCGCATTTGATTGTGTACATATGGACTATATCGATTCCTCTGCAATAGGAACACTGGTAAAGTTTGTAAACTCGGCAACGAATAAAAAAATTGAGTTTATGCTTTTCGGGCTTAACCGGGAGGTATACAAGATTTTTGAAAACGCACGGCTCACGCGGTTTTTCGGGCTGTTGACTGAAGAGGAATTTAAAAGCAAATACCTCAAAGGCAATTAGACTGCGGCTCTTGTACGGGTTTCGTGATTGCCAAATCTCCCGATTTTGATTTAAGAATTCAATTATGGTATTTACCGCACGGCACTCTTCTTTCAGTAACTTCAAAAACCATTTCAATTTAAAAAACAACCATAAAGAAAGCGATTTCAATCTATTGTGGGCCTGAAAGTAACATCCCATGTGAGTTAGTTATGAAATGTGCCATGATTTATTAACCAATATTCATGTGTGGGAAGTGCAAAACCAGAAATGATTTTTTGCAAAATTTCATGAAAAATTGTTGCGATTACTAAAATTGTGTATATTATTAATAGGTTCAGCGTCCCCTTAGGTAAGGGCTATAGGAATACCGGAAAGGTGTGTGTGGAAATGCTGATGCGCGTGTATGGAGTCTTAAAATGCCGTTAAAAAAAGGAATAGAAGAGCTCACCAATGGCGAAGTTCAGCTTCAGGAGCGCCATAAGCTTGATGAGCCGAAACTGTACCGGGTTTTCATTCTCAATGATAATTATACGACGATGGATTTTGTGGTGAAGGTGCTCATCGAAATTTTCAATAAACCGGCGGCTGAAGCGACCATGCTCATGCTCGATGTTCATCGCAAGGGAAGGGGAGTGTGCGGAATATACACGCTTGACATTGCCATGACCAAAGTGTCTCAGGTGCATACGCTTGCAAGGCAGCACGGTTTTCCTCTGAAATGCACGTATGAGGAGGCATAATTGCCGATGCAAATAAATGAAGAGTTGAACAATATCATGATGGCCGCATACAACGAGGCGCGCAAGCGGCACAATGAATATCTCACGCCGGAACATCTGCTCTATGCATCGCTTTTTTCAGATTCAGGGCGGGATATCATACATCATTGCGGCGGCGATATTGATCGGCTGAAAAAAAACCTTGATGAATTTCTCGACACGCGCGTACCCATCATCAAAGATAAAGATCCTCAACAAAGCATTCAGTTTCAGAACATACTCGAGAAAGCAATCTGGCATACCGCATCTGCACAGAAGGATGAGCTCGACATTGGCGATGTGTACGTGTCGATGTTTGATGAGAAAGATTCCTACGCATCGTTTTTTCTACAGAGGGAAGGCATTACCCGACTGGATATTTTGAATTATATATCCCATGGCATTTCGGTGATACCTGATGACGGGGACATGCTCCCCGGCGAGAGTGAGGAATTCGAGGATGAGTTGCGAGAAGATGCATCGAAAAAGCAATCGAAAGGCGAAAAGTTTTTGGAAATGTTTACCACGGAATTGGTGGCAAAAGCGGAAGCAGGGGAACTCGATCCTTTAATTGGCCGTGAAGATATATTAGAGCGCACCATGCAGGTTCTCTGCCGAAGGCTGAAAAACAATCCGGTGCATGTGGGTGAGCCAGGTGTTGGGAAAACTGCAATCACCGAAGGGCTGGCACAGCTTATTGCAAAAGGTGAAGTGCCGGATCCGATAAAGAAATCGCGGATTTATGCGCTCGATATGGGTGCGTTGCTTGCTGGCACAAAATATCGTGGCGATTTTGAAGAGCGGCTCAAGCGGGTGATAAAAGAACTTAAAGAAATTCCCGGCGCAATACTCTTCATTGATGAAATTCATACCGTGGTTGGCGCAGGAGCTGTTTCAGGAGGTTCAATGGACGCTTCGAATATTCTCAAGCCTGCGCTCGCGTCAGGGAAGATGCGGTGCATCGGTTCAACCACCTACGATGAATACAGAAAGTATTTTGAACGCGATAATGCACTTTCGAGGCGGTTTCAGAAAATCGAGGTTAGTGAACCGACCGTTGAAGATACGCATAAAATTCTTCTAGGTCTCAAAGACCGCTATGAAAATTACCACGAAGTGCACTATATGAATGACGCGCTGCGTGCAGCTGCAGAGCTTTCTGCGCGCTATATTAACGATCGTCATCTCCCTGATAAAGCCATCGATGTGCTCGATGAGGCGGGTTCCTATGCGAGGATGAACCGCCCGCCGGGAAGTGGCATCATTAATATTACTGTACATGATATTGAGCGCGTGGTGTCTAAAATTGCGCGTGTTCCTGAAAAGAGCGTAAACTCGGATGAAGCAGATAAACTGAAAGAACTCGAAGTTGAACTCAAAGCGCGGATTTTCGGTCAGAACGGTGCAATTGAACAGGTTGTTGCGGCAATCAAACGTTCCCGTGCCGGATTCAATGAGCCAAGCAAGCCTGTCGCATCATTCCTGTTTGTAGGGCCTACCGGAGTTGGCAAAACCGAACTTTCCCGCCAGCTTGCGCTGATTATGAATGTGCCGCTCATTCGATTTGATATGGGAGAATATCAGGAAAAGCATACGGTGGCACGTCTCATTGGAGCTCCTCCCGGCTATGTGGGATATGAAGAGGGAGGACTTCTCACCGAGGCAATACGCAAAAACCCGCACTGCGTGCTGCTTCTGGATGAAATAGAGAAAGCCCATTCTGATATTTTCAACACTCTCCTCCAGGTGATGGATTATGCAACTCTTACGGACAATGCGGGGAAAAAGGCCGATTTTCGCAATGCGGTCATCATCATGACCTCAAACGCCGGCGCGCGGGAGATCGGGAAGCAGAAAGTCGGTTTTTCAGGCGAGCGAATGATAAACGAAGATGCACTCGATGAGGCGGTGAAGAGAATTTTTTCGCCTGAGTTTCGTAACCGGCTGGATGCAGTCGTCCGGTTCAACGGCCTTACGAAGGACAATGTGTTATCGATTGTGAGAAAAAATCTCACCGAATTTGCAACGCAGCTTAAGGAAAAGAATGTGGTGCTTTCGGCAAGTGATGATGCAGTGCGCATACTCGCGGAAGAAGGATACTCTCCCGAATTCGGTGCGCGGGAGATTGCGCGCCTCATTCAGGAAAAAGTGAAAAAGCAATTTGTGGATGAGGTGCTGTTTGGCAAATTGAAGGATGGCGGCAGGGCGTTTATTGATGTTTCAGATGGGCAGATCGTGGTAAGTGTCAATACATAATACAATGCCGGTTTTTCTTCTCGATAAGAACTTAATTTTTCCTCCGGTCGAGCAGGCCATAGAAGGAGGAATTCTTGCGGTGGGAGGCGATCTTTCACCGGAGCGACTGTTGCTTGCCTATCGCGAAGGCATTTTCCCCTGGTATTCAGAGGGGGAGCCAATCATCTGGTGGTCACCAGATCCACGTTTTGTACTTTTCCCGGATGAGTTAAGGATTTCAAGGACAACCAGGCAAGTGCTCGCAAGAAAAATATTTGATATATCTTTCGACTCTGATTTTGAAGGTGTCATTACGCGATGTGCATCCGTGAAACGCCGCCGACAGAGAGGGACATGGATCACTGAAGAGATGCGCGATGCGTACATCGAGCTTCACCGTCTTGGGTACGTGCATTCGGTTGAAAGCTGGCGAGAAGGGAGACTTGTGGGAGGGCTGTACGGAGTGTCGCTTGGCCGCATCTTTTTTGGCGAGTCAATGTTTGCACTTGAAAGCAATGCATCGAAAGTGGCACTTGTGACGCTGGTGAAAGTGCTGAAGTTAAAAGGTTTTAAACTCATAGATTCGCAGGTCTATACGGAACACATGGAACATTTCGGGGCCAGAGAAATACCCCGTGGTGAATATCTTACATTGTTGAAAGAATGTTTGCGCGATGAAACTTTAAAGGGAAGCTGGAATAATTTTGATGACTACACTGGTGTTTGACATAGACGGTACTATTTTCGACTGCGGCAGTATTGTGGCTGATGCGTTTTCTGAAGGGTCACGAATATTCGGCGCTGAATATGGAATTATGCTGCCGGAATATTCAAGCGAAGAAATCATGCGTGCAGTTGGACTTCCAACCGATGAAATATTTCGCCACCTCTATCCTATGTTAAATGATGCACGGCGCCAGAATCTCATCTGTAAAAGCCAGAAGGCGTTATCGGAGATGGTAGAGAAGGGCGGAGGAAATCTTATTGAAAGAGTGATACCTACCATAGAGGCCCTGTTCAATAGCGGATATCATCTCTGCGCGGCATCGAACGGGACACGAGAATATATTGAAGCAATACTTCGAACGCACGGTCTTGCACGCTTCTTTATGCCTCGAGCGGTTATTGATGGAACGTTGAAAAATAAATCTGACATCGTTCGACATTATATTGAAAATGCCCCCTCTGACGAGCTCTTCATTATGATTGGCGATCGCCAGTCGGATATCGATGCCGCGTGCAATAATGAAATTCCATTTATCGGTTGCGCTTATGGCCATATGGGCTTTTCGGAAGTAGAAAATGAACGATGGATCGCGCGAAAATTTGAGGAAATTCCCGCCCTGGTGTACGAAATAGAAAAGAAAATACGGTAAAAAATCGGACGCGGAATGCTTAAACAACAACAAATTCAACTAATTGCTCTGACACCATTTCTTTTTCTTGCTCTGACCCCTTTTGCACTATTTGGATGTTCTCAGGTAACTCACCATGTAAGCCGATTGCATCTCGGAACGGTTGTTAATATTACAATCATAACTGATTCTCACGATCATGCAGCAAAAGCGGCGGAGGCGGCTTTTGTAGAAATCAGCAGAATTGAAATGCTCATGAGTCCCGTACTAAAGGGTGATGTATTTCGTATTAATAAAGAAGCGGAAGATCATCCCGTAACTGTATCTGATGAAACATTTGCAGTTATCCATCGCGCGAAAGAGATATGGCAGGAAACCGCTGGTGCGTTTGACATTACTTTTGCCTCAATATCCAAATTCTGGGATTTTAATAGAATTCCTTTTATACCACCGCAAAAAAATATTATTCAGAAATATCTTTACCTGGTAAATAGCGATAATCTTCTTTTGGATGCTCGCAACAAAACGGTTAAATTTGCTAAGAAACATATGAAAATCGGCCTTGGCGGGATTGCAAAGGGCTTTGCGATTCTTCGTGCGATTGAAATTCTTCGTGCACAGAGCATTACGAATGCAATTGTTGAGGCAGGCGGTGATCTGATGGTAATCGGAAGCAAGGGATCAGAGCAATGGCGAGTAGGGCTTGCGCACCCACGGGCACAAGAGATTCTTTCGATTATTGATCTCTCTGATGGTTGCGCAATTGCTACTAGTGGGGACTACGAACGCTTTGCAATGCACAGAGCAACCCGCTTTCATCATATTTTAGATCCAAAAACAGGTTTTCCGGCTAACAGATGCATTTCTGTATCGGTAATTTGCAGTGATCCGGTAAGCGCGGATGCCTATGCGACAGCATTTTTTGTTTTAGGGAAAGAGAGGGCATTTGAAATTATCAAAAAGAAAGGCAATCTTGAAGCAATAATTATAGAGCCCGATATGCGCATATATGCATCGGAATCTTTAAAGAAGCGAATGCACATGCTGTTAGATATGAAAATTAATTGGATAAAATGAATCAACTCTGGCAGCAAAGAAATTCGGGCACTGAGGTGTTACCATGTATTTTCATTAAGAGCATGTCGCGACAATCTTCAAACTTTTCTCCAAGTTCAAGAAAAAAATGATGCAGTGTAATTTTAAGCTTGGGTTTAAATGACTTATCAAAATATGCTTTCGATGCTCCAAAATAACTGGCAAATGGAGTTTTAACTTTCCCGGATTTCACGGGATTGTTGGCAAAATACCAGATTAAATTGAAAAAATATTGGCGTGGATTGTCTGATAGCTCAACAATCCTATCTTTAAATCTTTCATTCCAGACAGGCCCGGTTCTTTTTAAAATTTTGTTCAATCTCCTGGCAAACTGTGATTTTATATATTGCATAATTCGTGAAATGGTAGCTCCTCCTTCTACTGTTCGGATTAGCAAATGCACATGATTATCCATTATTTGATAATTGATGAGCTGAAAATTGTATTTTTCAAGTGCTATCTCAATACAAAATTCTAAAAGAATTTTTATTTCGTCATCCCTCATGAGATTTCGTAATTCAATGAGGCGACTCATGGTGTGATACGTAAACGTCCCTAAGATACGAGTATGACGCATGATGAAATCCCTCCAACTTATTATGGAATCATAATATCCTTCTATCTATAAGACGATGAAAAAAAGGGTTAAGCGAAAAATTTTTTTATAAAATAAGAATTTTTTTATGATTATGGTGTCAGAGCCTCGAAACAGCACTCAAGTGAAAGGTGTCAGAGTAACAAGAAGCAGGGTGTCAGAGCAAAAATTCCCAGGGTACATGACAACGACAAGGTGTCAGAGCAAAAAAATGTGAAAGGTGTCAGAGTAAAACAGCCAGCAGAGCAAAAAAGCAGCTGTTGACAGTAAAAATATGAATTTCGATAGATGAATGTGTATACTGTTAATAAGTTTACAGCGCCGTACTTAGATGGCGAAGGGAGGGGTATGCAAAACCCTTATGCAGCGGTTCGAATCCGCTCGGCTCCTCAAAAGCATAGGGGGGGAAACAGATAGACACAAGGGACTTAAAATCCCTTGAAATTCAAAGTCCGTGCCGGTTCAAGACCGACCGTGTGCACATTGTTTATGCGTAAGTACCTATCGCCCCACATCTTTTTTAAGTACAATACCATACATACAAAAAGGTACAATTACAACATCCAGTAGCACATGAAAAAAACTAAAAGGGTTCGTGTGCATATAGATAAACCGTATTATTCCCAGTATGCCCCCAATAAGTGGCAATAATGCTGCAATCCATAAAACCCATTGTTTTTCAATGACAAGCAGTATGCCAATGGCTAAATACGCCAAACCAAATAATGAAGCAGCAATAACATGTCCATGATGCGGGTAGACCACCAGCTGGGTTAAATGTGTGCATCCAGAAAGTATTAATACTATTCCTGCAGTAAGGGTAATTCGCTGATACAATATCATGGTAAACCTCGCATATTGTGGGAGATTATCAGTTTGTAAAATTGGATTTGCTAAGTCTTGCATTTTCACTCATTATTGCAAAATTATTTGAGGGTGGGGATTTTTTAAAAGTCAAGAGATTAATTGGCTAAATTATGTCGCGTTTTGAGAATGTTGAAACATAAACAATTAACAGGGATAACGCAATGGCACAATATCACAACTACAATGATGGGCAGCATTATGAGGTAACTACGGGTGGGAGTGCACAGGCCCTAATTCCCCACCCTCAATTGCACACCAATACGCAAGCGAAAACGATTACGGTCCGGTAATCGTGACGGTATTTACTCCCCACTCAACTTCAACTGTGGCAGTCGATCCCCATGAGCCTACGCCGGTGTGCACTCGTACCTGACGGGTCTGCACCGGCGCACTACTAGATAACCAGCCTGCGCTCGAAGGGGCATCAACAACGACAGGATTGGTGGTAGTGGCGTTAAAAGTGGGAATCGTGGTGTTTGTGAGGGAAAGGTCACGCCAACCACCATTGACGTACATTTGTATTGTTGCCGAAAGAGGAAGATTTGAGCCCACAAGCGTCACCACAAGCTTCGAGGGGTGATACATATACACATCAAGGTTTGAAGGAGTACTACCATACCAGCTCTTGTTGAAAAGTCGAACCCCATAGAAAACCACGCCACCTTCGTCATCTTCCGCATGCACAGTAATCAATTGGAACATGTTGCTCAGAAACGTGCCACCGGTCCATTGTGAAGAATAATATGAACCGCCGACAGAGTAATCAAAACCATCATCTGGATTTGTGGGAACCCATTGGTCGCCAATGCGTACTGCTTTTGTGTAGATATGTGCGGATACCTTTCCCCCACTAATACCGAATTTTACTAATGAACTATCAAAATCTGATTTATCTGCTGCGAGTGTGAGATTCAATGTTAAAGATAAACTTGGATCCGGCACTACAATCATCTTCTGCATCTCCACATTGAGTGCGATTGTTGTATTCGGTTCAATGTTCACCGGTCCCGCTGTTCCTGAATAGTGTA
>DYLV01000068.1 GCA_020721925.1 Leptospira biflexa | reverse complement strand
GCTAATAGAGAGATTTTATACAAAATACCCTATTTTTATTCATTCGTCTGGCGGGTGGGATGTATTCCTATCGCTTATCGTGGCCAATAACCTTTTACTTTTGAATAATCCCTCCGGTGTGGACATTGTAAATTTTCTATTAAAAGTGTCGCAAAATCGCTATGCACTCCCGGCGATCATGCACCCTGTCACTTTGAGAGGAATTTCTCAGATTGGCGATTCGAATTCCGCCAATTCCGCCATCTTTCTTTTTCAAAGAAATTCATTATTCTACGATCGCCCCGACCGGCTCGAACTTTTCCCTGTGCCGAGAGAAGAATGGTTCAAGCCAAAAGCTGAGATAGAGATCATTAATGCTCCCTCCCGTTTCGGAAAGATCAATTTTAAAGTCGTCAATACCGAAAATGAAGTTCAAATCTTCTTCGCAGAGCTCCCCAAATACATACCTCCGGATATTTTAATTCATCTTCCTTTCGCGGCTGATATCAAAGTTGGGGATGACTTTGTTTTAAAAAAAGAGTTTGGCAATAGCTTTATAATCAATGGGTGGCCTTCGGTGCTCCAATTCATACGAAAATAGAGGTATGTCAGAATGCTGCTCTACTTTTTGATTTTCGGCGTAATACTATCCGGGATTTTTCTCTATTACAGCTATTACATTGCGCCCCGCCTCAATCCTTCTTATAAGGCTATGCAATATTTAAAAAACGGAAAAGTATATGATGCGATAATAGAGTTCAAGAAGGCACTCGACAGGAGACCGGATAATTTCGTAATCCATGCAAAATTAGCTGATCTCTATCTTCAGGAAAATGAAATAGATCAGGCAGTTTCGCATCTCGAACGAGTACTTGCCATCAACAAATACAATTATGAAGTTGAAAAAGTCGATGTTCAAAAAAAACTCGCTCGGGCCTATGACCTGCGGGAAGAGTACGATAAAGCCCTGCAAGTGTATCTCGATATATTGAATTATATGCCTCTCGATGTGGATTCTCTCTATTATATTTCCTTCACCGCTCTCGGGCAGGAGGAGTTTGAAATTGCACAGAAATATCTTGAAAAGCTCATCAAAATGATGCCAGACAATTTTGAAGTCGCATTCGCTGCAGGAATATGCAGCTACCAAAACCAGCGAATAAACGATGCGGTAACATATTTTAAATCGGCTTCATCGTTACGGCCTGCGTCCGATATTGCGAATATCGCATACGCTTTTTCACTTCAAAGAAAAGGTGATTTTCGGCAGGCGCTTTTATCTCTTCAAAAAATTGGCGAGGCAGATAAAGATCCCGAGGTCATCTTTATTGCTCGCCGTCTTCAAGGTATTCTCCTCATGCAGTACAGGAAATTTGACGAATCGGTCAAAATGTTTCAGGAACTTATTTCATTTTTGAAAAAAAACGATATGACCGACGCACTGCTTATGATTCTGTATGACATCGGTTTCGCATGCATCAAAGCCGAAAAAACCAATTTAGCATATCAGTACTGGAATGAGTTGTATGAACTCGACAAATCATACAAAAAAGTTCAGCATCTCATAACACTGCTGCGAAAAGAAATGGAAATTGAATATAAATATGCTATTGAAGAAAGTGAAGGCTCTGTTGAAGACTATATTCAACCCTGGCTCGAGGAAAGTTTTCCCAAAGATTTTTTATGGAACGTATGCGGATTGAAGAGCGATAAACAGATAAATATTCGAGGCTTGATGACAACTGGCCGCCTTTCCAAAGGAATTTCAGAAAAACAAAACATTGGTGTTGAACAATTCGTAAATTACGACAACATTGTGCAATTCGCAAAACTCAATGTTGAAAATTTTAAAATTATTTCCAATCGCTTAGTTGCAAAGCTCGGCTATAAAGTCGACCAGATCCTTACCACATACCGGGAAAACGACGGAGTGGATTTTCTTGCAGTATCCCCCGAAAAGGAAAAAGTGCTGATATGGGTACGCCGGTGGGAAAAGACAAAGGTCGGCGAAATACCTCTTCGAAACTTCGCGCAGGCGATAAACGACATAAAGGCCAACGGTGGCCTTTTTATTACTTCAGCTGAGCTTACCCAGACTGCTGAGAACAGTCTGACAAATCTATCAAAAGTAAAAGTGATCCGACCGGATGAGCTGGCCATTCTTTTGGAGGGATTGCTGTGATGTATGTGACGGCATCGTCGATCTCTTTCGATGAGATTGATTTCAATGATATATCATACAAGATAAGCAAACCACATATTTCAGCGCAGCTCATTCATTCCATAAAAAAATACGGCGTGCTTGAAGAGCCTGTTCTCATACGTGAAAACAATAGATTCCTCATTCTTTCAGGGCATAATCGCTTATCTGTGATGAAAGATTTAGGAGAAAACCGGCAGCAGTGCATTATCCTTGAATCTTTTAACCCGCACCTGTTTTTCCAGATCGCATTAAAGAAACTGTATCATGCCGAAATCGGCCCTTTGGGAAAAATAAAGTTATGCCGAATTATTAAAAAATATGAATCGGACCTGTCAATCCGTTTTACTGATTTCGCAATACAAGAACTGGGAGTTCCGGAGTCTATACTCTATTCAGAAGAACGAATGATAAAAGCGTTATCCTTTCCTCCTTTGCTTGCAGGCTTTCTTGAGATAAAAGAACCTGGATTTAAAACGATAAAAGACCTGATCGATCTTTCGGAACATGCTCTTGCGATTTTAAACAACTGGCTTGAAGCGGTGCCGATGCGAGTAAACATATTCAGGCAGGTAATCGAGTTGCTGCACGATATCGAACGCAAAGAATACGCATTGCAAAATATACAACACAGCCCGATGCTTCCGGAAGGTGAACCGCGTTATAAAGAAGCATTCCTGATTAACCAGCTCATGTCGATCCGTTATCCGAATTATTCAATGCGAAAAGCTGAAGCAGATATATTGCTGGAAGCGCTTAAGAAAAACGGGATTTACACCACATTTCCGGAATTTTTTGAGAGTGATGAAGTTGGTTTTAACATCAAAATACGGAAAAGAGACGGGAGCGAATCGTTATTCAATAAAATTGGAAAAATCGATAAAAATATAGTAAAGAAACTTCTTGACTTGCTGTAATGACACATCCTGCACAAATCACCCGGGAAGAAAAAAACTCCCCATTTCTGCAAGCGCCTTTCGACATGTTTCATCAAAATCAAGAGCTGATTTATAACCCGCCGCATTTCTGTGCCCGCCGCCGCCGTTAGCCATCGCGATCTTGCTTACATCATACTCGCCTTTGGTGCGCATACTCACCTTCACCGGTCCATGTACATTTTGCTTTACGAGAACGCTTGCGATAACGCCTTTGATGGTAAGCGGAAGATTGATATTCATCTCGCCTTCTTCGAAAGGTGCGCCACTTTTCTTAAGCATCTCGGGAGTGAGCTTTAAAAGCACCAATCTGCCCCCATAGTGAATTTCCATCGTTGAAAGCATTAGCGCCCGCAGTTCAAAGCTGGCCAGAGAATTATTTTCATAAATTTTCTCATAAATCGAAAACGGGTCGGCACCAATTTCGACGAGATGGGAGGCAATTCTGAATGTCTTCGGAGAAGTTTTTGGATATCGAAATGAGCCCGTATCGAAGAGAATACCCGCATATAGCGCACGGGCTGATTTTGGGCTTAATTGCTTTTCAAAATGCATGATAATATCATACATAATTTCACATGCCGAAGACGCTTCGACTTTAATGAAATTTGATTCGTATTTGTCTTTCCCTCCCTCATGATGGTCGATAATAAAATAGCCTCGAATTTTTCCCTCTAAATACCGGTGGAGGGAACCGATATTGCTCACATCGTTTGTATCAAGAACGAAGAGCGCCCGGTCATGAGCACCGATTGAATCCTTGTTTTTCTCTGAAAAAACGATTATTTCACCTTCTTCATCGATGAATGAAAATTTTTCCGGGATAGGATCTGAGTTTACGATAATTGCATCTTTGCCCAGTGAAAGCAAAAGTTCTCGAATCGCAATTTCTGCACCGAGTCCATCCCCGTCGGGGCTTTCGTGCGTGGAAATGATGAATCGCTCATGTGCATTGATATATTTTTTTAAATTTTCAAGTCCCGGATGCATTTACCGCGCCGCCTTTAGTGTCTGTTTCGTCAAAAGCGGAAATCCCATCTCCTCGCGAATTGCCAGATATTGTTCTGCCGCCCGTCGCGCCATGTTTCTCACACGAGTGATGTATCCCACCCTTTCGGTAACCGATATTGCTCCGCGCGCATCCAGCATGTTAAACACATGAGAGCACTTCAGCACATAATCGTATGCGGGGAGTACGAGTTTTACCGCTTCATATTCAAGTATTCTGTAGAATTCTTTTTCATACATGTCAAACAGTTGGAAATGCAGTTCCACATCGGCGATATTAAAGTTGTAATGTGAAAATTCAAATTCACTCCGATGATGAACATCGCGATACGTGATGGCATCGTTCCACTTGATATCGAAAACATTTTCCACTCCCTGGATGTACATGCATATACGTTCGATACCGTAGGTCAGCTCAACGGAAATTGGATGAAGCTCAATACTTCCGCATTGTTGAAAATAGGTAAATTGGGTAATTTCCATGCCGTCCAGCCATACTTCCCATCCAAGGCCGGCTGCACCTAAAGTGGGAGATTCCCAGTCGTCTTCAACAAAACGCACATCATGCTCTTCGAGTTTGATTCCCAGATACCTGAGTGAATCTAAGTACATATCCTGCACTTCGACAGGCGATGGTTTCATGATGACCTGATATTGATAGTAATGCTGCAGGCGGTTTGGATTGTCACCATAGCGGCCGTCTGTCGGTCTGCGCGACGGTTCAACATATGCAACATTCCACGGCTCGGGCCCCAGACACCGCAGAAAGGTCGCGGGATTGAAAGTACCCGCACCGACTTCAAGATCGTATCCCTGAATGATCAGACAGCCTTTCGATGCCCAGTATTCATGCAGAAGAGCAATTATATCTTGAAAACTATTTTTTGAATTATTCATAGTACCCTTCAAATAAATTATTTTATGCCATATCACACCCTGTCATAATCGTTTTTGTCAATCAATATTCTTCTTTACAAATGGGAGTGCGTATATTTTACTTGTGTAACTACATACATGGACCTGAACTTTGAGTTCCAATCAATGAAATCAAATAAGATCAGCATTGGAGACGGCTCGATTTTTTATAAAAAACACTTCATCGGTTCTCATACGTCACTGCTGTGTATTCATGGCGCGGGAAGTGATTCAAAAATTTTTTTACCGATGACAGCCGAATTGAAGAGAGATATTTCAGTGGTTGTGCCGGATCTGCCCGGGCACGGCAATTCGCATTATTCCTGCATTCCTTTGCTCAATCATTACCTTGATGCCCTGAGTGCCATACTCAATTTTGAAAAAATATCGTCGTTTATTCCCATCGGCTTTTCAATGGGAGGTGCCCTTGCCTTCGAACTCTATCGGCGCTTCAAATCACAAATACCCGCGATGATATTTATTTCTTCCTCAGCAATATTGCCCGTTTCAGATCTCGTTTTCGATCTCATCAAAAATGATTATGTTGCTTTTTGCGATTTTCTTGTTAAATTTCTGTACAGCAGAAATGCGGATAACGAGCTAAAAAATTTATCGAAAAAAGAACTTCTGTCACTCAATCCATCGGTTATCGAAAATGATTTCAAAATATGCTCATCGATTGACCATCGCTCTGAGCTGTCATCCATAGACATTCCTGTGCTGATTATTGCGAACAGGAAAGACAAAATGGTTCCTTTCATGTTGATAGAAGAATTTTCACGATCAATTGCGCATGCAAAACTTGTTGTTTTTGATGAAGACGGCCACATGCCCCATCTGGAGAATCCGAAGGCAACAGCTGAAGAAATCCGGAAATTCATCACTTCTGCGCTTCCATGACCCGAGTGATTTGTATAAGTGATTGCTATGGGAAATTTTTATGGGAACTTCTAAAAACAGCTTTTATTCGTAAAATCAATATCAAAGAATGCGTTTTTCCCCCTTTGGGTATTGTGCCCACAAGAGAACATCCTATTTAAGAAAGTTTTCGCTTTTTTTACTTTATCTCCTGTAATTGAACTTCATATGCTCTTTTCAGCATTTCGTGCAGAGAAATCATTTCCTCTTTATCGGCAATGTCAAAATACTGAAGTACGCTCTCATCAACAAGCTCATAGCGGATACGGCTATGTTCAACATCGATAAGCGCATTGGACAGATACACCAGATATGTCAACTCTCTGTATTGATTGGGAACCATGTGCGGTCTGGTATGATATTCAATCGAAATGACCAGAGCTTCATTGAACTTCCATTTTCTCAAAATCATCGCACCTAATGTGCTATGGCTGATGCCAAGACCTATTTCCTCGATAATACCTGCATCTGAAATTTCTTTATAACCAACGAAGTTTTTTATTTTTTCATAGATTTCCGGTTTAATTGACAGAATGACGAGTTTACCAATTGACGACAGAAGAGCCGCGAGATACGCAAATTCAAGAAGGTTCTGTTTCTTAAATTTCACAGCCAATCGCTGGCAGTAAAATGCCGTTTTATATGAATCCTTCCATATCGTTTCAAATTTTTTATACCGTGATTCAAGAACTTTCTGAACGCCGCTTGCGACGAGCAACGCATTGATGCCTTTCATTCCTATTTTCATGACCGCTTCTTCAATTGATGAAACGCGGTTTATTGTCATATATCCTGCCGAATTTGCAATTTTCAAAATATTGGTCGTCAGGCCAGGATCTCTTTTGATTTTTTCGGCAATATCTTTTATTTTTGAATCAGGATTTGCACAGAGAATTTGAATTTCTTTGATGTTGGATGGAAATGCCGGGATTGTATCGAGTTCACTTGCAAGTTCTTCCGCAATGGGAACCGCTGTTTCCCTTTTCTCTAAACTCAGTTGAAGAATTACCGTCGCAATAGTGAGATTTTCTTTTTTCGTGATTCGAAATAAATCCTTTGGGAAGCCGGCATTTTTAAAAAGCATTACAGCCATGATAAGCCCCAGCCCCGCCCCTTCGGTATCGTCCAGAACCTCATCGAATGCTTCAGAGATGTCGGGAAAGGCGTAGGCCTTATCGATTTTTGTCTGAACTTTTTCCTGTTCCTGCGGAAGCATGGGAGAGTTGTTGATTACATGCACCGCAAGGCGATTATTTTTCGACACAAAAGAAACCCGCACCACCAGTTTATGTCTGACCAGCTCCTCAAAGCTAATCTTTTCTTTTTCGAATGCTTCGGATTTAAACGTACGCATTCCGCGCACATAATCATCGGTATTGTTGATATTCAGGTTATGATCGTTAAAGTATGCCCTTTTAATATTTGCTTTGACAGCGTTATTTACAAGTTCTTTTACGACGGTGGTAAGCATCTCTTTCAAATACAGGGCATCGTATCGCACGAGGTAGAGATGGATTATCTTCAAAAGCGCTATCTCGGCATTCGAATTTAAATAATAGAATTGGAGATACACATCACGCTCCTCATCTATTGCAGACGTGTAATCCTCCGGATAAATCCGAAAATGTGACTGAAAATCACCCTTCAACCGAGTCACCTGTGTAATTATTTTGTTACATAAATATTATGGAATCGCCCTATTATGCGATGCTGAAACACGCAAATTTATGGAATACAATTAAGTGGAAGTACACCACCCGCCAATTTCCTCCATAGAGCTCTATCATAATTATCCTATTAAAAAAAATCAAACCATTTATATGGATTTTTAAAAGCACCCTCGTAAATACCCGCAAACCCGAAATAGATTTGAGTCTCGCCTTCGCTGTTAAAGCCTCTGGCATAGCCAATGAACCCGCTCACGTCCAGCATGTATCCGAGAGTGATTTTCGAATGCAGTTCAATACCCGCGCTAAAACGGATGCGCGCGGAGCAGATCACTGGATTCCAGACATCGCCCATCTCCACAAACACCTGTGCCCAGAGGTTTCTGAACATAACCGGAAACGTTGAATATCCTGTATCGGTTTGCACAAGCGGAAAACGATACTCTATTGTGCCCGTTGCCAGCCTCGTGCCGTAAATCAACCCGGAGGGATATCCCCTGAGCCCCCAGCTTTCTTCATCAGCCGGCGGAGCACCCCTTTTCCCTTTTTCATAGCGACCAAGACTGTAGGGAACGATATACGAGGGTGCATCGGCGCATAGTCCGCCTCTGAGTCCCAACATCAGCACCTGGTTGGCAGTTATTCCCGGAAGAAATGCATCAAACTCTCCGCGCGATTTGATGAAGGTATAGTCGGATGCGAGATTTGTGTTGTAGTAATCCGCAGAGAGAAATAGAGTCACTCCGTTTTCTTCGCTTATAGAGTATGAATATATCTGTGCATTGCTATAATACATTACCGCCGTGACACGGGCAAGACGGTCATGGTATGTGTCAACCGATCCGATTGATGACACATCAATTTGCGTATCGGAATATACATACCCACAAAGAATCTCGAGTGCGGAAAGATACCTCATGAATGGGATATGCACTGCAGAGGAAAATTTCCGTTCAAGCTCTCTCCGTAAAAGGTACTCATGCTGTCCTTCCCATGGGAATTCATCTCTTCCGAAAAACAGCCTTTCGTCATAGTAGGAAAGCATAAGGTTTGGGTAAAAATAACCCAACAGCAGATCCGTATCCACCGTTGCGCGCTTCTGGAAACTCAGCACGCGCGCAGAGAGACGGTAACTCACCATATACAACGTATCAAATCCGAATGTTTCAGCACCACACGCAGTGTCGTTTTTCCCTTCCCAGACCTCCTCGCTGTAGGCTACCGGAAGCCAGAATGCGGGCAATACGCTTGTCCAGATCGTATACGGCCTCGAAACCAGCGGTTCTCCCTGAGCACCTTCGCCGCGGGTAAAATAATCAGCCGAAATTTCAGCCCTTTCAAGATTTCCCGCAGGCACCGGAATGCCGTATTCCATAAGGGCAATATTGAAACCGGTATGATCATAATACGCAAAGGAGATCGTTTTACCATCGGGCGAAATGTCCGGGTAGAAGGCACCGCCGATTACATTGCTGAGCATTCCGATTTTTCCGGATTCAATATCCGCTTCATAGAGATTGTACACCCCGCTTCTATTTGATGAAAAAATTATTTTTCCCCCACCAGGGTGCCATGCTGGATGAATATCAATGGAGCGGTCGTTTGTAAGCCGAAAATATTTCCCTTCTTTCAAATCAAGCATCAACAGGTCAGTAAATCCGTTTGGATCTTTCATCGTACACACGAGGCGTGTTTTGTGGGGTGAAATACGGGGAAACGCGAGTTGAATGGGGGTAGTATTGAGAATAACTGTATCAGTAAAGGATTTTACCTCTTTTTTTAATAACTGAAATACATTTTTCTCCTGTCGGATATAGTACAGCTCCTTTCCATCAGGATGAATATCTACGTAAATGGCACGGAGTTTTTTTGATTTCTGGACATATTTTTTATCGTATTCGAAAATATCGGCATATAATGAAAAGCTTTTGTATATCTCTACATCGGAGAGCATCACTTTCCCGGAATTCGTTACGGAAACGCTGAGCGGATTGTGCACTTTGCAGAGCGTATGCGCCTTCTTGCTTTTCAATGAATACTTCATTAGAGACGGCGCATCACATCCCGTCATTTTAACCCAGTACAATGATGAACCATCGGGATGAAATCGTGGAATAACAGTATAATAACCGGAGGAGGTCAACGGCTGAAAATGCGTGAGAGGCCTGCGTTTGATCTGTTCGATCTGGTTTTGGTAATGTTTTTCCGCCTCTTTTTTCCATTCACGATAGAGTTCATCAACACCACGGCTGTACACACATCGCATGTTATAATCGACCCAGTACGGCAGAATATTGTCCGCGTTTTCCATCATCACCTTTGAAAAAGAGCCGGCGCCGAATTGTCGTTCAAGATATTCAACGAAAAGGCCGCCGTACAGATACGGGACTAAACCCGCCGGCCATCTCCTTGGATAGTGCGATGCTTCATCGATTGATTTGAATGTTGCCGCGGCAACCTCCGCGCGCATCACCATGTCGGTAAAGCTGCTGTTGTTTCTTCCAAAAATCGTTCCACGCGATTCGTGATACACGGCATTGCCTTCCAGCTGCCATATCGGCAAAAACATATTCGGGAAACAACAGCGGCCGAGAGTATATCGCGAGAGAGAGGGAATGCCTGCGATGCTGTCCAGATTCAGGATATGCGTATATTCGTGCACAAACACAAGCTCGAGCCAATTATCGAAATTATTGAGCACGCTATCGAGCATGGGACGCGAAAGAAATATCTGTACGCGATTATAGGGAAAAGGAGTGGCAAATCCGTTCGCCATATCCATATTATCGACCAGCACCACATCTGTTCGAAAAAACGGCTCCCAGCCGATGTGCGGAGAAAGGCGGCGATGCACATTCTCTGATATTTCCGCGAGTTTCCGTGCAGGCCCTTCTATGCCCTGATGAAAATGGATCCGGAAGTGTTCGGTGGTGATTGTGTACCATCGAAGATCGGGATCGAACATCAAGGAAGCAGTGAGTTCGCCGGCATACATCATGCATAGCAAAAAGAGGAGTATTCTTTTCATGGAGTTTCCAAATCTGATTTAGCTCTTTTCTTTTCAGTATACAGGTTACCCGTATAATAACGCAACTATTTTATTCCGATACCCCCTTCACTGACTGCATCGCAAAAAAATAATTGATTTACAAATTGATGGCACATGCAGTAATGCCATCAAAAAGCACATAAAACTATGTGTATGAGGTGCATGAGATGAACGTTTTATTAATCAATCCCCCCTATCCATTCGAGGAATCTCCCACCCCCCCCTTCGGTTTAATGAGCCTTGCCGCATATATTCGTGAGAAAGGCCACAGAGTGTTGATAGAGGACTATATCGTATTCCCATATTCACACAACCGAATCAGGAAAATATTGAATGAGTTTAAACCCGCAGTTATTGGCATTACCGGCGTCACAATGAATATCAAGCGTGCGGCTTCAATCCTGAAAGATTATAAAGATGCGTGCCCTGATGCGATAACCGTCATGGGAGGACCGCATGTGACATTTGATGCACAGAACATGCTTGAACACAACCCTCATGTCGATATTATCGTCCGCGGCGAAGGCGAAATCACTTTCGCCGAATTGCTCGATTCAACAGGAAGAGGTTCGGATCATTCTTCCATTCGAGGCATCAGCTTTCGTAAAAACGGTGAAATCATTCATAATGAAGTACGTCCGTTTATCGATGACATCAATATCCTTCCCTATCCCGCAAGAGATCTCATTGCACTGAACCGCTACAAAGCGCTCGGGTTTCCTATCAACATGGTTACTTCTCGAGGCTGTCCGCACAAATGTATTTTTTGCGTCGGAAGCAAAATGGTGGGAAGAAAAGTTCGGTATTTTAATGTCGAGAGGGTTGTCGACGAATTTCAGATGCTTTCAAAGCTCGGTTTCAATCAAATAAACATTGTGGATGATCTTTTCACTTCAAATAAATCCAGATGCATTGCAATCTGTGAAGAAATTAAACGGAGAAACATACACCACCCCTGGACCGCATTTGCAAGAGTGGACACTGTTTCGCGAGAACTGTTGCTCGCCATGAAGGAGGCGGGATGTACGATGCTCTGCTTTGGAGTTGAGAGCGGCAACCAGGAAATACTCAATACCGTGCGGAAAAAAACTACTCTGGAAAAGTGCCGTGAAGCGATTGCGCTGTGCAATGAAGCAGGCATTGCGCCAATGGCTTCCTATATTCTGGGGCTTCCCGGTGAATCGGCCGAAACGATTAAGCAAACAATGGAATTCGCAAAATCGCTCACACCGAATTATGGATATCATATCCTTGCACCATTCCCGGGAACGGAAGTGCGTGAACAAAAGGAAGCATACGGAATTACCATACTCACCGACGACTGGGATCAATACGACGCGAACCGCTCTGTATCCGATACGGGGCTTGTTCCGCACACGGTAATCGACGAGATTGTGGATTCTTTCAACGGCGGTATTAAACGTTATATTGAAGGGGCAATAAAGCGAAAGCAAGAAGGACAGTCGATTTCAGAAAACGATGAAAATATGATCAACAAAATCTCGGCCTTTTTTGTCGTGAAGGATATGATCATGATGGAACTCGTCGAGTCGTATCATGGTAAAAACGGAGGAGCTGTCGAAGCGGAAATCCTCTGTGATTTTTCTCATTTCATTGCCGAAAAGACAGGTCATCCGGAAAATCTGATTAACGGCATCATTCATGACCTGGTAGTTAGAAACGCACTTGCGCTTGTCGAAGCTTCCGGAACAAAAAAAATTTGCTGGCAATGAACGCTGACAAACCACATTCGCTGGTACGCTCAACGGGAGTAGTTGCCACATCGACGCTTTCAAGCAGAATACTCGGATTTATCCGCGACATGCTCACTGCACAGTTTTTTGGCGCATCAGGATCACTCGACGGCTTTTTTGTCGCATTCAGAATACCAAATCTTTTTCGCAGACTTACCGCGGAGGGCGCGTTTTCCGTGAGCTTCATCCCGGTCTATACAGATTATCTCATTAACCGCGGTGAAAAAGAAGCGCTCGAACTGGCGCAGAAAGCATTAACCGCTCTATCGTTACTATTGCTTATCATTGTCGGCCTTGGAATATTGTTTTCACCTCAAATTGTATATATCATCGCTTTTGGATTCGACCACCCCGACAAAATCTCTCTGACCATTGCGCTCAACCGCATAATGTTCCCGTATCTTTTTTTTGTGAGCATAGTCGCCTTCGCCATGGGAGTCCTTAATTCTCATAATTATTTTTTTGCGCCGGCTTTCTCACCGGTGCTTCTTAATATCGGCATTATTGCCGGCATACTGGTTTTCAGCAGATTTTTTACTGAACCGCTCCACGGCATGGCATACGGCGTTCTCTTCGGCGGGGTAATGCAGCTGATACTGCAAATACCGTATCTCATCAAAGCAGGATTTCGACTCAAAATCTCACTCGATCTTTCGCATCCTGGAGTTCGAAAGATCGGCTCATTGATGCTGCCACTGATGCTGGGAACTGCAATCTACCAGATTAATATATTCATGTCAACGGTACTTGCCTCTTTTTTGCCCGACGGAAGCATCTCATATCTATACTATTCCGACCGTCTCACTGAAATTGTGCTCGGCGTCTTTATTTTTTCAATTGGAAATGTTATTTTGCCATCGATGTCAAAGCTTTCCGCATCCAATGATTTCCAAAAACTCAACACGATGTACGGGTCATCTCTGCGTGCCTCGCTCTTTCTTGCACTCCCTTCTTCCGCAGCACTCATGACCATCGGCTACCCAATAGTTTCGGTGCTTTTCATGCGCCAGCGGTTCACTCCTTTTGATGTCCTTATGACGGAAAAGGCTCTTTTCTACTCAAGTATGGGACTTTCAGCCGTCGCGATACTTCGCACCACCACCCCCGTGTATTATTCTTTGAAAGACACGCGGACTCCCGTTTTCACTTCATTTCTTTCATTTATCATCAATATTTCGTTCGGATATCTGCTCATGAGAACAAGCCTGAGACATGCCGGACTGAGCCTTGCCAACACAATAGCAGCAACAGTACAAACCGTCATCCTGCTCACATTGCTTCGAAAAAAAATAGGAGCGATACAGAT
>DYLV01000067.1 GCA_020721925.1 Leptospira biflexa | reverse complement strand
TCATGAGGTGCTATGGATGCTAAATTATCATTACATCATAACCGCCATGTCTTATTTCTTTTACAAAACGCTTTTTCCAGCCTTTTCCAAGATATTTTTCTGCGATAAACTCCACGAGCGATTGTACTTTGACCGGCACATGGCCTTCGAGCCTTGAAAGACCCTGTACACAGCTCGGGCAGGTGGTGAGTAGAATCGCTTTGTCTTTAATTCGAAGCGCTTTGATATCTATTTCCTTTCTCTTCCGCAAGGAGGTGGAGAGCTCCGGCGTTGAAAGGGCCATAGTGCCCCCCTCGCCACAGCAATACGGGAGCAGCGTGCTGTTTGCGCCCGCCACGCTACTGATGACCGATTCCGGCTTTACGGTTTTTATTGGGCTGTGGCAGGGGTCATGATAGAGGACATGGCTTGTCGCTTTTTTTGCTTCATACAGCTTTTTCTTCGCCAGATATTCGCTCACATCCAAAAGTTTTGCTCCGGGAAACACGTCTTCAAGATCATACTTTTCGAGCATCTCACGACATGTGCCGCACGTCACCACTACTGCATCGATTTCCATATATCGCACGATGTTTGCCATCTTATGGAATTTCACCCTGTTGTCGTAGCTTTTTAAATTTGCTTCCTCAATGCGGCCGTTGGCCAGAAGTGGAAATCCGCAGCACAGATATTCCGGCGGTATTACCACGCGAACTCCCGCATGATACAGTAGCGCAATGGCTGCCATGCTTATGTCGCTGAACATGCGTTCCGAGCCGCATCCGGGAAAATACAGTACGCTCGATTTCACGGGAACAGTTTTGTTTTCAAACGCGATGAATGTATTGCTTCCCCGCACACCAATGACTTCGCGAAGAGTTTTTTGCCCCGCTTTTGGAAGCTTCGATGAGAAGTAATTGCTGATGAAGGGAAATAGTGTATTGGTTACATAACTAAAAGGCTTTTGAATTCTGTATCCGATGCGCTGCATGGAGTATGCAACACGTAAAAGCAGCAGTCTGAATATTTTATTGAAATAGTATCCTTTTTGCTTCAAATAAAACAGAGTAAAAGAAGTAAACAATTTCGTCTTTGCCATTTTCCGGTCAACAAGAAGATTGCGTATCATGAGAGTCACAAGGCCAAAATCGATTTTCACCGGACACGGAGCCTGACACTTGTGACAGATGGTGCAATGGTCGGATATTTCTTTCAGTTTGTTGAAGTGGCGAAAACTCAGGCTTGCCGATGTCTGTGCGTCGTACAGGACCGCTTCAATGATAAGGCCCACACCCAGAATCTTATTGCGTGGATTGTAAAAAATATTTTCGGCCGGATAATGCGTATTGCATACCGATTTACACTTTCCGCACCGCACGCACGATGCAATGGCAAGAGACAGGTTTTCGAGATCCGTTGCCATCAGGATGAAGGCTTCCATTTCCAGGAGATTGAAAGAGGGCGTATACACTCTGCTCAGTTGAAAATTGGGCATGAGTTTGCCCGGATTGAACAGGTCGTCAGGATCTGCTTCTTTTTTATATCTTAAATAATCTTCGAGAATAGCTCTGTCAATAAAACGCAGCTTTGTAAGGCCTATGCCGTGCTCGCCGGATATGACGCCTCCAAGCCGTACCGTTTCCTCCATCACTATCCCTGCGGTTTCATCGGCTTCCTTCATCATGAGATAATCGTTGGAATGAACCGGGATGTTGACGTGAATGTTGCCATCGCCCGCATGCATGTGGGTTGCAATCACTATCTTGCGCTTCAATTCCTCGGCGACAAGCGAATCCATCTTCTCAACAAGCTTTTCATATCCTTTGAGAGACTGCGCATAATAATCGATCACGTCGCAGGAAAAGGAAATGGCGATTTCTTTTTCCTGAATGAGTTTAAAGATAGAACGCCTTTCGTCTGAGAATTCATTCCTCGTTTTAAGCACTTCCGTAGGCGTCTCATCTAGATGCTCCATGTAGGTTCGATAATCCTCTCTTACATCCCTCAGCCTCTTGATGATGGTCATCACCTTCTGCTCTAAAAATTCGTCGGAGTTTTCGAATGCGCCTTCAGTTAAAAATCTTTCGAGCACTTCAATTGCGGTGATATAATTTTTAAGCTCTTTGGTGACGTTTAATTTTTCTGTAAAATCGGCAAACTCAGGAAGCTTTTCAATGGGAATGACAATATCTTCGTTGAGTTTGAAAGCATTGGTGTGTTTTGCAATCGCGCCAAGATTTTTCCTGTCGGCCCAGAATGTCTCTCTTGATGATTCGGTGTGGGCAATAAAGCCCTCGGTGTTGTACACCTTCACGTCTTTCACCAGTGCTTCGCACGAAAGGTCCAGCGATTTCTCGTCATTGCTTTCCAGATCAATCACGAGAACAGCCTTGGGAATTTCGCTGCGGTTCGATTTGTTGCGATAGTTTATTGCGATAACATATTTCTCGTCGAAATGTTCGAGCGCCGTTAAAAACACCTTTTCGCTTTTATCGAATGTTTTCAAAATCTGCACAATTGCGCGCGATGCATTAACCATATCGTTGCCAAAAAATTCAAGGCACACGGTGCGGCAAAATTTAAAAGGCTGATACAGAACGAAAGTCGCGTCGACGATAATGCCGTCACCGCCTTCTTTCTGAAGTCCGGGAAGCCCTCCCAGCGCTTTATTTGTAATGTCTTTGCCAAGCCCTTTTTTACGGATTTCTTCGCCTTTCAGGCGCACGGATCTGACGACCTTACCACTTTTTGTGTCCTTTATATCGAAAACAACTTCATCGGAAGGTAGGATTTTTCGATACGGATGATCCCTTCTCGCTACCTCGATCACTCTTCCTCTGGCGTTTACAATTCTAAATGACAAAAGATTGTCTATCGCCGTGCCCCACATGACGCATTTTTTACCGCCTGCGTTCTCTGCGATATTGCCGCCAATCGTCGAAGCCCATGATGACGTGGGGTCTGTGGCGAATATGTACCCTCGATGTTTGCAATGTTCGATTACGTCATCCGTTACGGCGCCGCTCTGGACATCGATGACAGGTAATTCCTTTCCGTTTACGGCTACGGTGCGTATTTTCCCGATCGCATTCAGCTTCTCGGTATTAATGACGATCGTATTCTTGTACACAGGTACCGCTCCTCCGGTAAGACCTGTGCCTCCTCCCCTGGGGATGATTTTCAGCCTGGCTGAAGCAGCAGCTTTGACAATTTTGGAAACCTCTCTAACTGAATTGGGGTAAACTACTGCTGCGGGATATTCTGAACGCCAGTCCGAAGCATCGGTTGCGTGTGAAACTTTATGAAACGCTGAAAATTTGATATTTTCCAGCGATGTTGCACGAAGAAGGGCGAATACAATTTTTTTTCTAAGCTTTTTTTCATATTCAAAGTTCTCGTAAAAACGATTCTCAAGCTCCTCACATCGGGCAAGGATTTTTAAAACAAGTTGATTGTTATGTGCTCCCTCGCGAATTTTATTTAGCCTTAGGCGATGCTTTTTCCTGAGTTTGTTTATCTTTCGGGGCTTTTCCAGATAATCGTTGAAAATATAAGGATTTCTGTCAATAATGAAGAAATCGCCAATAATTTCAAAAAGAAGTCTCGCGCTCCTTCCTGTGACGCGTTCTGCACGCAAAATGTTGAGCGTTTCCCAGATTTCTTCATCGAAATATTTCAGTATAATTTCACGGTCTGAAAACGACGTATAATTATAAGGAATTTCCCTGAATTTCATGTCCTTCATCATAGCGTCACCATACCACAAAGCATTTCTAAGAAATATATCACACGATTTATTATTATATTTTTTTTCAAGTAAATATTCATGTCGGATGGAAGTTGGGGTTGTGTGTATCGATAATAGCGCGCACTATGAGCAGTTTTAAATGCAATATATTATAATCATTATTTTTATAATTACGTTGTCTTACAAATATAAATAAAGAATTGATTAATTTTTTATAAATTGTATTGACAAAAGAATGGCTTCTTCTCTTTCATCCGTCAACGCGAATATCACCTTTTTCCGATGTTAAATTTTTCTTTACATTCGCATTGGAAAGGAGTATCTTGGTGATATATATACAGGAGCAGAGTATGTATTTCGATTTTATATTTCTTTTTTCTTCCTTTGTGGTGATTTTCTGTTCGTCAGTCTATCTCCTTGCATATCAGGAGCGAAGAGAAACAGAGAAACTCTCCGCAGGCAATTATCCCGGCGTTTCAATTGTTGTTCCCATGTGGAACGAAGGCAAAACGATTGCGGCAACCCTCGATTCCCTCATTCAAATGCAAAAAGAGTACAATGGTTTGATGGAGATAATCGTTATCGATGACTTTTCCACCGACAACAGTTATTCCATTGTTGAGGAATATACCAGAAAGTTCGATTTCATCCGCCTCTTTTTGAAAGACGGTGAGCGGGGGAAAAGCGAGAGTCTCAACCAGGGTTTTCGAGTTGCAAAATACGAACTCGTTGGTTGTGTCGATGCCGATTCATATCCGGAACCTTCAGCGCTCAATCATGTGGTAAAGGAATTCCAGGACCCCAAGGTGGGTGCAGTCACCACCAAGCTTGTTGTCAACAATCCGAAAAACTGGGTTGAGTGGTTTCAGCATATTGAATACATCTATTCGAATTTTATTCTCATGGCGATAGATTCCCTCGATGCAGTGTTCATTACGCGCGGGCCACTCAGCATTTATAGAAAAGACGTTATGATGCAGATCGGCGGGTTTCTTCCCGCACATAAAACACCGACGGAGGATATGGAAATCACCTTCCGCATCCGAAAGGCAGGATATAAAATCAGAGGTTCCAGGGATGCAAAAGTGTATACTTCGGTGATGACTTCCTGGAAAAACCTGTTCTGGCAGCGCATGCGCTGGAATAGAGGCACGCTCATCAATTTTTGGATGCATCGCGATATGATGTTGGATTCCCGCTACGGAATGTTCAGCATCTTCGTTTTCCCAACGTCAACACTGATGATTGCCATGATTGGAGTGATTGTGCTCTACATGCTTTTCAAAACGCTCAGCGTGCTGTGGAACCACATTATGGTGCTGTACTGGACTCTTTCATACGGACAGATTCCTGATCCCGGCAGGGTGTTCGATGCATTCATGAAAGGGGCATATTTTACAACTCCGTATCATCTGCTTCTCATGCTCGCAGTCTTCTTAATTTTCTTTCTGGTGAATGGCTTCGGCTTTTTTGAGAGCAAAGAGCGCTTCAAATTAAAATATTTTATCACCCTCCTTGCGACGCCTTTTATATATAATCCTGTTCTTCTGTTTTTCTGGGTTTCGGCATTTATCCTCCAGACTACGAAGTACAGTCTCAGGTGGCGTTAAATGTCGTCCCCTTCAAAGAAAAATCTCATTTACAAAGGCCTTGCGATCACCTTCAGCATCATGTTTTTCTCGCTTCTGTTTGCGCAGATGATATATAACAAGCGGGTGAACATGCTGGATGAAGGTATTGTGCATTTAAGAAATGAAATCAACGAAGAAAAGCTTTTCATTGCATTTTCCGATGAGTTTTCCGGCGATGTAAGTATTTGCAAAACCTTCGAAACCTACATGCGCGGGCTTTCCAACAATGTCTACCAAACCGGAAAAAATATTGAGCGGGTGTATGAGGAAGAGCATAATCTTGAAAAATTCAAACTCATTCAGAAGGAATGGGTATATCTGAACATTGAACTATGGCTTCGGCTCTTGAAGTACAATAAGCTGTGCACTAACAAACGAAACTACATTCTTTACTTTTATCCCTATGACTGCACCGAGTGCGCTCCCTATTCGAACACCCTTAACAAGCTTAACAAACAGTACGGTGATGAATTATGGCTTTTCTCCATACCAGCGGAAATCAACCTTAAAATAGTTACCATCATAAAAAACCATTTCAATATTAAAGAGCTTCCTGCAGTGGTGCTCAACGGCAAACTGATGAAAGGCGACAACGTTCCCGAGCTCATCGAGAAGACAATCAGTAAAAATTTAAAGCGCAAGTAGATTTATTCTTCCTGGTCAAAAAGCCCGCGCAAATTTTCGCCTTCAAGTCCAGTGTTATATTCAATGCCAAGATGGTCGTAGGCCATCCGTGTTGCGACGCGCCCTCTCGGGGTTCGTTTGAGAAGCCCTGCCTGGACTAAAAAGGGTTCGTAGAAGTCTTCAAGGGTATCGATTTCTTCGCCCACCGATATCGCAATCGTCTTTACCCCGACGGGGCCACCGTTGTATTTTGTAATTATGGCTGAAAGGATTGTTCTGTCCATCTCATCGAGCCCAAGGCGATCGATATCGAGCTTTTCAAGGGCAAAGCGCGCCGTATCGAGGTCAATTTTTCCCTTTCCTTTCACCACCGCAAAATCGGTTACCCGCTTTATCAGGCGATTTATGATGCGAGGCGTTCTTCTCGACCTCTGTGCAATTTCCTCCGCGGCTTCCGGGCTGATATCTATTTTCAGTATTCCCGCGGTTCTGAGGGCTATTTCTTTCAAGTCATCGGTTTCATAATAATTGAGCCTCAGCGGAATGCCAAATCTGTCACGCAGCGCCGCGGTCAGAAGGCCGGTCCTGGTGGTTGCGCCAATGAGGGTAAACGGGGAGAGGTTTATTCTGATCGATTTTGCAGCCATTCCCTGGCCGATGATGATGTCGATTGCGCGGTCTTCCATTGCCGGATACAAAATTTCTTCCACTGCGGGCGAAAGCCGATGAATCTCGTCGATGAAAAGCACATCGTTTTCTTCGAGGGCAGTGAGAATCGATGCTAAATCGCCGGTTTTATCGATCACCGGAGCCGATGTCGTTTTAATGTTGACACCGAGTTCATGTGCAATGATGTACGCAAGGGTGGTTTTGCCGAGTCCGGGAGGGCCCGCTAAAAGGACGTGATCGAGGGGTTTTTTCCGCATCTTTGATGATTCGATGAACACGAAGAGATTCTCTACAATTTTGCGCTGGCCGATGAATTCGGAAAGTTTCCTGGGACGAAGAGTTTTCTCAAATTCGTCCTCGCCGGTCTTTCTTGCATCGACTATTCGGGAAAGGTTTTCCATCAGGCATTCACTTTTTTAGTTTCTTCCGCATTTTTTATGAGTTCAATAACGATGTCGGCGCTTTTCGTCTTTACGAGCTTTTCTCTCAAGGACTCATCGTTCATTATTTTTGCAATATTCGCCAGCGTTTTGATATGCTGGGAAATTTTCTTTTGCGGCACTATCAATAAAATTACGATATGAACGGGCAGGCCATCAATGGAATCAAAGTCGATACCGCTTTTGCATATTGCAAGAGCGATTATTATCTCACTGATTCTGTCTGATGCGCAGTGCGGTATGGCCACACCTTTACCGATGCCGGTGCTCATCGATTTTTCTCGCTCAATAAGAGCCTTTCTCATCGCCTCTTCGTCTTTTTCGTTCAATGTCCCGCTTTTAACGGTTGCATCAAGCATTTCAGGGATGAGATCCCATTTCGTCTTTGCTTTCGGAGCTAAGAGTATATTGTTTTTATTTATATTTTCTGAGAAAATCATGGCGTGTAGAATTCAAGCTCCATCCTTAATGTACTCTTACTGTTTTCGTATTCCGGGGAACATGTAAATAGAAGTCCTTTTCTTTAAGTCTCGATGGATTCGCCGAAACAGAGGAAAATTTCACCGATATTCTCTCGCCTCTCTGCGCCGAGATATAGCGTATTGTGTTAAAGTAAAGCACATTATTTTCTCTTTCAGGGTTTTCAAAATAAAATTCCGATTTTTCTTTGGTAATTTTATTGATGATCATAATTTTATTTGGGAGATCGTTTTTTATGGAAATCGTTTCAAAATACTGATCGTTTTCAAGAACGATATAATTTTCTTCCTCTTTTCCTGCTCCCGATGTTTTCTGCAGTGCGGTCTGTTTGATCTTATAAGCTTTAAGCATGGGTACCTGCCATGTTGCGACAGCGGAAATGAGGTCAAATTTAATATTCACATCGATATAATTTTTCAAGTTGATGAATAGTGTGTCGTCTTCATAGATAGTTTTTTCCACGGGCATATACACTTTAATTTTCCTGCCATCCTGGGCGACAACGGCCATTGGGCTTTTAAAGATGCTGTCGACAAAGGTAACTTTGAAAAGCCTGGCTTCTCTGTTGCATGCGATTTCTCCGAGCGTTTTAAATTTTTTATTTTTAGGGGATACGCCTTCAATCACGAATTTCGCGGAAAAAATTCTGGGTGTGTCGCTGTTTGCTTTCTCGATTTTCTGTATCAGTTCTGCCGCTTTATCGCGTTCTTCAGTGAGCTGTACTACTCTGCCTTCAGTGCTTCTGACGGCGCATCCCGTGCACAGTACCGTGACAATCACAACGGTGCACAATGATTTAAAAATACAATTCTTCATCACATGGGTTCCTTTTTTGCTCAAATCGGATACATGCGCATTTTTTGCATGTGCATTCATTTTACGACATGTCGTGCAATCTTTCTTTTTATTTCAACTGCTTTATTAATTTTATACGCTTTCTCCCAGTACCTGACGGCTTCCTGTACTATGCCGAGCTTCTGGTACACGTCTCCGATGTGATCGTACACCACGGGGTCGGGTGATCCTTCCCTGTCGAGATTCGATTCTGCACGAATCAAATACTCCAATGCGTCGGAAAATTTTTTTTGCCGATAGTAAGCCCATCCGAGAGAATCAAGGTATGCACCATTTTCCGGCTCAATCTCGAGTGCCCTCTTCACCAGCATAACGGACTCATCGAGCTTCATATTTCTGTCGGCATATAGGTAGCCTAAAAAATTATACGCTCTTGAATTTTCAGGATTCAGTGCAATTGCGCGCTGTAAGGCCTTAATCGTTTCATGAATTTTATTTTGCTTTTCCTGCACCCCCGCAAGATAGTAGAAGTAGAGATCGTCCTCTCGTATTTTTATCGCCTTTCTGAATGAAGATTCCGCCTTCGAATACTTGCCCTGATGGGAAAAGGTTACACCTTTCAGAAAATGCGATTGTGGGTCGTTGGGTTCCAGCACAAGCGCGGAGTCGAAATATCGAAGAGCGTTCTTGAAGTCGTTCCTGGAAAAATAAAGGTATCCGATGTGCGACAAAAGCTTTGCACTTGCTTTCAGCTCATGGGATTTTTTGTAGTGAAGAATTGCAAGGTCAATCTGATTCATTTCTTCATACGTTTTTCCGATGAATGCGTACACGCCTGGAATGCCTTCTTTGAGGGAAAGCACTTTTGAAAAAGTTCGAAGCGCTTCGTTGTGAAGGCCGGCATCATGCATCATGATTCCTGCGGTGATATATTCAGCAAGAGCTTTAGGAATGTCTTTCCGCCCTTCATAGATTTTTGCAAGCGCAACGTGGGGGCAGATATCGCTTTTGTTTTTTTTCGAAATAATTTTAAAGAACCCTTCCGCGCTCTGGCTCTGTCCGCATAACTCCATCAAGAGCGCTTTTGACAGCATTCCCGCGTAATTCATTTGGTTGGATGCTTTTCTCAGATGCGGAAAGGCGCGGATATCGTTTCTTAAATAGTATATCCGTCCGAGGTATGAATTCATCTTCGGGGTTTCGGGGAATATCGAACAATACGATTCGATCTGTGTTTTCGCCTCATCCAGAATGAAATTGGCCATTAAAATATCGATGAGCAGGGAGCGTGCCTGTTTGTTTTGCTGATTTATTTCAACTGCGTTTTTGAGATGATTGATAGCTTTTTCAGAGTTGCCTTTACGGTTGTTGAGGTAGCCTAAGTAAAAATGCGCATTCTCGATGTAGAACTGATCAACGATGTATTCATTTGAGAGCGTTAGCAATCGATCAAAATGTGCAGCGGCTTTTTCAAAATCCCCGATGCGGTTTAAATAGAGCTGACCGGCAAGGAAGTGTGCTTTGGGGTTTTTCGGGTCGACGCGGAGAATTGCGTCAAGTACTTTGCCTGCCGCGGGATAATCCTTCATTTTTATCCTAACATTGTAAAGAAGCATATGGGAAGGGAGATAATCGTTCTTTTCCCCAATAGAAAAAGAAGCGTAGTATTCGGCTTTCTTTATGTCATTTAATTTATAATAGCATTCAGCAAGCTGGAAATAGATGCGGTAGTGTTCATCTTTTGACGCGAGCGCTTTTTCGAAATGTGCAATTGCCATCCGGTAATCCTTGCGGGATTTAAACAACAGCCCTTTGCTATAATTCTGCAGTCCCTCGAGTTCCCGTAAATCCGGGGTGATATGCGCGGAGGGAGTCTCTGCGGGCAAAATGGCACACAGTTCCGCAAGCCAGAGTATTGAAAGCAATATAATTTTACAAAGACGCATTCTGACCTTTATAAAAAATTCGAGTTGATATTGTGCATATAGTATACAGCGATATTCTCAATCTGTCAAGAGCGCTTCTGCCAAAACGAGGTTTCTGTCGATATATTTTTTACTTTACCTGTAACTTTTGGGTTTACAATGTGACAGAGTGAGATGATATAGCCTGAAAGTTTAAAGGGCAATTTGTATATCAATATTTTTATATCCTAACAAGAGGAAAGCTATGTTCATGATAGATCCGCTCTATATAATGATGATCGCTCCGGTGTTTTTGTTTTCCCTTTATGCGACGCTCAGAGTAAAAACGACATTCAATAAATATTCACAGGTGGGCTCTCGTTCGGGCCTCACTGGAAGCGAAGTGGCCCGTCTGATACTTCGCCAGAATGGTCTGGGAAACGTTGATGTCGTTGAGACATCGGGCTTTTTGTCCGATCACTATGATCCGCGGCATAAGGTGGTACGGCTTTCGCCTGAAGTGTACCGGAGTAACTCGATTGCGGCGATAGGCGTCGCGGCGCATGAAACCGGACATGCGATTCAACACGCGAAAAATTATGCGCCGCTTACTCTTCGAAACACCATGGTGCCCGTGGCATCAATAGGGTCAAATCTTTCGTGGATCATTATTTTTGCGGGCCTTCTTCTTCAGATGGCCAATCTCATGGTCCTGGGAATAATCCTTTTTACGGCGGTGGTTGGGTTTCAGCTAATCACTCTACCGGTTGAGTTCAACGCCTCGACGAGGGCCAAACAGGTGCTATCATCGCATGGCATCCTGAGCTCGGGGGAACTTGCAGGTGTCAACAAAGTCCTATCTGCGGCTGCAATGACCTATGTGGCAGCGGCGGCATCGGCACTTGCCACGCTGTTGTATTATATCCTGAGGCTTTTTTTGATGCGCGATGAATGAAATGAAAAACGAGAAGCCGCTAAAATAAAGATAATCGTTGATGGAATTTATGCTCATTTCGATGCGATGTTGATGCGAGTGGCGTCAATATCGCACAATGAGTGCAGCAAATTGGAAGTAAAATTATTGTGTGGTCAGCCTCATTGTCAATATATTGTTTTGCAGTCTCCATATTCGATAAAAACATCTTGCTTTTTACTTCACAAAAAAAATATCTTTACATTATGGGATTTTTAAGAAAAATAATTATCAAACTTGTGGCGGTGATATTTTTTATTAAAAATATTGTGGTGAAATTTTGTGTCCGCATCAAGGAGTTCATTTTCGATGACCTGCGCCGTGCGCTTCGAAACTTCGAACAGCATAATGGCGAGCTTTCCACCTGTGCAATGGCGTTTTTTCTCCTCATTTCATTCATACCCGTTTCTCTTGTCATCATATCGGCCTTGAGTTTCTTATACCTGTCTGAGGATATTGCGGCAAAGATTTATCTTTCGCAAATAAAAAATCTTCTGCCGTCAATACAGATGGATAAGCTCATATCAAGCATTGACCGCATCGTGTATCAGAAACGATATCTGGCATTTGTCTGGATACCTTTTCTCTTTTGGTGGGGAAGCCTTGTGTTTGATATAGTGGAACGCGCGCTTGAATTTGCTTTCAGGATTGGGCAGGGAAGAAAATACTGGAAAGCGAAAATACGCCATTTTATCATCATCATCGGTATCAGCGTTTCTGTAGTCATTCTCACACTATTTTCAAATCTCATTGCGATTGTAAAAAACGAACTCATCTATGATTTTATTGAGCGCAATTTCAATGATACGTCTTTTTTGGGGAATCAACTTAGAAATATCATTGAAACTCCTTTTCTCATTTCTTCCTTATTTACTTTTTTGGTCAATACCTTTCTCATTTTTCTACTGTACAGGTTCGTGCCGCCTAAAAAATTGGATAACAGCTCAATGTTCAAAGGAGCGCTTTTCTCTGCAGTGAGCTATGAAATAATTAAACTTTTATTTTCATACTACATCACAGAAATAAACGACTACACGTCTATTTTCGGCTCTTTGAGCATGATTGTGATTCTCATGATATGGATCTGGTACACGTGCTTTCTTTTTGTGTTCGGCGCCGAAATGGCATGGGTGTTCTATGAAAATAAAACGCGGGACAGCAGCATTACCGCTGCCTGAACGCCTCAAGGCGGAAATCGGCAATGATGGTTTCAGCCATGTCCTTCACTTTTAAAAAAGCGCCGTAAGGAGTGTGACCGGAATAGCGGGCTACAATATTTTTCTTTCGATCTTTTTCCAGAAATAATTTATCGAATAAAATCGGCGCTTCCCATTCTTTCTTTCGCATCTGCGTTAGTTGATCGGTGAATGTGGCAATCGCGTGCAGCACGAAAGCGCCCTCTTTTAAGTATTCATTTTTGTCTTTTTCTATTTCGTTTTCGCGCGCATCTTTGCGGTTCAACAGAAGTGCGTGGTCTTCCACGCGCTTCGGATATCGTTTTCCCGACTGTATGAATAAGTATTCGAGGCGTGTTTCAAATTCGAAGGATTGCGACTTGTACGGCTCCTCGTACAAAAAATACGTCACAATGGGGTAATCGTACAGCGCGAAACTGTTTCCGGCTCCGAAGAAACGGCAGATCTCGATCCCTGCTCGAGAGTGAAATTTTATTTCAGGATATTTTTTTATTTTTGAAAGCTGTTCCTCGATGATCTGATCCACCCTTTCGCTAAACGTTTTTGCATTTTGTTTCTTTTCGTACTTTTCTTTGATTTTTTCAAAATTGGTTATTTCTGCGAGGATGAAGCCTTCCAAATTCATTCCCTTCTGAAGGGCGAACTTCAGCCGATCCTCAAACGCATCGACATCGAACCAGCGAGGACTGTGTTTTTTCGCGTATTCCCGGTACTTATCCCTCAGCTTGGTGACCAGTATCCGTATCTCCTGTTCTTGCAGCGGCATATCGCTTTTTCAAGCAAAACTGAATGGAAAATCAAGCAGGAAATAATGTTTTGTGAAAAAATTGCTTGTGAATATTGGCCGCTTTTGCAGTGATAATCATGTAGTTTCATATCTGGTGATTTTATAAAAGAGGCATGTATGGGATTGACCTACCGCGATTCAGGCGTTGATATCGACAAAGGGAACAGCTTTGTGAAAAAAATTATCCCTGCAGTAAGCTCCACATTCTCGCCGCGGGTGCTGACGGGAATCGGCGGTTTCGGTGCGCTCTATTCCGCATCGTTTCCGAAGATGCAGGAGCCTGTGCTGGTATCCGGCACCGATGGAGTCGGTACAAAGCTTAAAATAGCGCAGATGATGGGAGTGCACAATACCATCGGTATTGACGCGGTCGCAATGTGTGTGAACGACATCCTCACTTCGGGTGCACAACCGCTTTTCTTTCTGGACTATCTTGCGTGCGGAAAACTGAACGAAGACATACTTGTTGATGTAGTGACGGGAATCGCTGAAGGGTGCCGGATCGCGGGGTGCAGCCTCAT
>DYLV01000066.1 GCA_020721925.1 Leptospira biflexa | reverse complement strand
CAGACCAGATACGAGTGCACTGGGATGTTTTGCGACCCTTGCCACATGCTGATGCATAAGACTTTCTATATGATGTGCACCTTCGGGCATAAAGGGCAATGTTCCTGTTATAAGTTCGTAAAATAATATACCAAGAGAATATAAATCACTTCGTTCATCTACCGGTGCATTTTTAATTGAGCCGGCCTGTTCCGGAGACATATAATAAAACGTACCGACAAATTCTTTAACAACATTTTTATCGGAAACATTCATAACATGGGCAAGACCAAAATCTATTAATTTTATTTTCCCGGTGGTTTCATCATAGAGCACGTTGCCTGCTTTAATATCACGGTGAAAAATATAGCGATTATGAATAGTGCCGAGTGCATCGGCAAGCTGGGCTATAATAGATACCGCTTCATCAACGGTAAATTGTTTTCCTTGTGCACGCAATTCTTCGAGTGATTTTCCGGCAAATTTTTCTTCGATAATATAGTGAAAACCGTTTTCTTCACCGTCACCTACAATAGAGATTATATTGTCATGTTTAAGCCGAGAAAGAGTTTGTGCTTCTGAATGAAATCTAAAAATCTGATCACTTTGTTTTGTCATGCGATCTTGCTTTAACACTTTAACCACAACTTCGTGTTGAGTTGTGGTATCAACAGCATTGTATAGTGTGCTCATGCCGCCTTCAGCGATTTTCCGCCAATAGTAAAATTGGCAATTTGAGTAAATGGTAGATTGTTCATTTTTTATTCCTTAAAATTTATTACCAGATAGCCAAATCAAGAATGTGACGGGGATTCCCGCTGAAGAGAATACCAGAAATGTATATATTCGAATCAATAACAACCTTAATCAAGAGGAAGCCTTCTTGGACTTTCTATATTTAGATATTTCATTAATAATATCTTGTTCAGACAATCCTTGATTCCTGGCTATTTTAGAGCCATAATTAAAAATTGTTTTCCACCTAAATTTCCTTTCAATATACATACGAGCAGCTTATCTACTAAGTTCAGAACGGGAACGAGATTCCTCTTTGGCAATTTGGTCAATTTTCCTCAGAAGATCTTTCCTGAATGCTATATTAACAGTATTTGTATTCATATTACCCTCACATTGTTGAATAAAAAATATATATACAATGATTGTATGTGTCAAGGATAAAAAATAGCGGAGGGGCCGGCTGGCGGCTAACGTTAAAAGCATACCCGAAACAGCGCGCAAACAAGGCTTCCGTGCGCTTTTTCATAATCCGCATCTCTTTGTGATTGATTTCTGCGGATTATGTCTGTATGTCTCTCCTCGTCAATTAGTTCATGAAAATTTTTAATTTTTTGAGATTCCCACGAACAAAAAAGGAGCTCGCAAGAAATCATTGTGCGTGCGTTTCATCGGAGCAGATTACAAGCACTGACCACAGCGCACTCACCTGCAAAATCATCACGACGCGTTCATACCTGAATTGCGATAAAAATATCCGATCCCTTCAATCAAGCCGATTTATACGCCGGCACCATTTACGAGATTCTCGGAAGCGGTTTTTATCATGGCAAGGACACCGTCCATCAGATGTTCAATCATATAATTGATTATTTTCTGCGGCAGAGGAGAGCCGAAGTTTATGTCAATAAAAAATACCGCAAGGCATTTTCCGGAAACAAGCCTCCTAAACTGGTAGTACCCTTCGGCCTCTTTCACAATGCCGTCCACCACTTTGTAGTCGAGCCTGTATTTGCTTTGATCATATTTGTATTCGTTCACAATAAGAAAGCCCCTTTTATTCACAATCTGCCCGATGACTACATCGCATAAAAACATGACTTTATTTGGCACGCCTTTCTCATCGCGCCGCAGCACCTTCGTCTCCCTCACAAATTTAAACCATAAAGGGTATTTCTCGAAATCACACATCAGCGCATAACATACTTCCGGATCGGCATCAACTTCACGCGCGCGTGAAATTTCATATCGGGTAGCCATTTACTCTCCATTGTACAAATATTATCATGGCTTATACTTACATCATGCATACAAAAAAGTCAAGTGGGAAAGATTCAATTTGCCTTGACTTTTTTCCTCGCGTACCGAAATACTTGGGCAAATTCCAACGAGGATGGTTCAGCACAGCCATGACATCTATGTCGCGAAGGGGGTATAATTATGACGACAGGCGAAGTGAAAGTCGGAGAAAAAATAAAGGCGCTCAGGGAATCCCGGGGATTTTCGCTTTCAGATATTGCCGAGAAAACCGGTTTTTCTCCCGCGTTCATCTCGCAAATTGAGAATCATCTTATTTCGCCGCCGCTCGGCGCACTGATTAAAATCGCTCATGGTCTGGGCTTCGAAATCGGTAAATTTTTCGATCAATCCGGCACCGCGCCATTTACCATTGTGCGAAAGTACGAGCACACACCCACATCCCGCGTCGCATCCAAGGAGGGAACACGGTACGGCTACTCCTATGAATCCCTGGCTCCGGATAAAATAAACAGAAAAATGGAGCCTTTTCTGGTCACCCTGGAACCTAACGTCAAGAAGGGCCTCCCCTACAGCCATGAAGGAGAAGAATTTCTCTTTGTGCTGGAAGGAAAGGTTGAAATCCAGCTTGACAACTATACGGATATTCTCGAACCAGGCGACAGCATCTACTACGATTCGATAGTGCCGCATCGCGTCGCCAGTGCAGATGACAAACCCGCCCGCATTGTGGCGGTACTGTACGCATCCTGATGGTTGATAGAGCCCATTTTGCATCATGACCAAACTCTGGAACAAACGCTCTTCGGTCGGCCCGCAATTTCTTGTTTCAATAGGCGCGGGCATCAATCAGATGCCTCTCATTAAAGAAGCGAAGTTGCTTGGTTTCAGTGTAATAGGTGTCGACATAAACCCGGCTGCGCCCGGTTTTCTTCACTGCGACATCCGCATTATTGAATCAATTGAAAATTTCAACGAAATATTCGTCAAATTGAAAGAATTTGTGGTTGCGGGCGAAATCATGGGCGTGCTTTCCAAATCGTATGGCACTGCAATTAAATGCGCCGCATATCTTGCCGAGCGGTTCAATTGCACACTTATGCCGTCTGGAAGAGTCGATGATTTTCTTCACAAAGAGCGCATGAAGGATATTTTCTTGCAAAACGGCATTGCCTCCCCCCGGTTTCAGATTGTGACAGACAGGAAAAAACTCCGATTTCTGGATGAATTTTCTTTTCCCCTGATTGCCAAACCGGCATTCGGTCATGCAAAAAAAGGAGTCAAATTAATTTCCGACAGGAAAGATTTAGAAGAACATGTAACCTCAATTCCTCCAGGTCCAGTTCTCATTGAAGAATATATCGATGGAGATGAGATAATTGCAGCGGGCCTCATTCACCGTGGCAGTTTCCATGTAGTTGAACTGACCGACAAAGTGCTTTCGCCTCCTCCATATTTTGTCGATCTCATGCATCTTGCTCCCTCACGTCATTTTTCACTAGCCAGGGAAGTGAGCAAACTGGGGCAGAAAATTGCCGATGCATTTGGAATCATCACATCGCCCCTGATTATGGAAATAAAAGTACATCCTGAAAAAGGGCTTTCGCTCATAGAAGCCGTTCCCGAGTTTGGTGGGGAGTTTATTCCCGACTTTGTGATCCCGAAGCGCACGGGCTACAACTTTATCGCGGAAACCATAAAAGCCGTCACCGGAAAAGAATTCAAGCTTCCGAAAGCGGGAACAAAGAAAAAAAACATTGCGGTAAAATACATCACGGGAAGAGAAGGCATTTTCTCCTCGTTTAATCCAATCACTTCCACAGGGATACACGGTTTATTGTTCTACCGCATTTTCAAAGATGTCGGTTCTCCCATAAATCCGCCGGAAACCAACCACGACAGAATTGGCGTAGTTATTGCGGAGGGGAAAACCATGAGAGAAGCCGTCGATGCGTGCGATTGCGCAATTGAGAAATTATCGATTAAAATCAGGCCTGCAAAATGAAGCGAACCACCTCAGAGCAATGGGATACCCATTACCGAAAAGAAAAATCCAAACTTACCTATCCGGACGAAAATCTCGTCCGCCTAACCGCTTCATTTTTAAAAGGAAAATATCCGGAAAATCTGAGCGCTCTCGACCTCGGATCGGGAAGCGGCCGACATGTGATCGCTCTCAAAGAGATGGGATTCGGCTGTGCAATTGGAACAGATTACAGCATGGAAGCGCTTATCCAATCGGCGCGGAGGATTCGTGCACCGTTTGTATGCGCGCAAAACACTGCGCTCCCTTTCCACGACGGCTCTTTTGATCTGGTGGTAAGCTGGGGTTCTCTCCACTATTGCCACAAGCGCTATCTTCCCATCATGGTTGAAGAAATCATGCGGGTGCTAAAAACTGGCGGATGGCACATTGGCACACTTCGATCGTCCCGAGACACATATTTGAAAAAAGGGACGCATCTTGAAAACAATGTATGGCGCACCGGCCTTCAAGACCTCGAAGGGTCGGTTGTATCGTTTTTCAGCGAGGAAGAGCTTAAGAAAGCGCTTATTCCTTACAAGAATTTCGCATACGGCATCATGGAACGCACCATCCCCGGCGATATGAGCTGTCTCATTTCCCACTGGTATTTCCGCGCCGAAAGATAATGATTAACGGTTTTGAAGCTCCACGTAGGGTTTTGGATCGAGAAAAGGATTGATATACGCCGGGCGCATGATTTTATTCTGGATGAGCTGTTCAATCCTGTGCGCCGACCATCCCGCAACGCGCGCCATCGCGAAAACAGGTGTGAACAATTCCCGCGGTATCCCCAAAAGCTCATAAATGAAACCGGAATAATAATCAACATTCGCCGAAATCATCTTTTTAGATTTTTCTGAAAGAAGCTCAACCGCTATTTTCTCTACAGAGTCATAGATAAGATATTCGTCGAAAGCGTTTTTTCTTCTGGCAAGTTCCGCAGCATGCCGCTTGAGGATGATGGCCCTTGGGTCGGATCTGGTATAGACCGCGTGGCCAAATCCATAGATTTTCCCACTTCTATTTCCGGCTTTTCCTTCAAGTATCTTTATAAGATAGTTTCGTATTTTCCTGTAGTTACCCCAATCATCAACATTCTTCTTTAAATCTTTCATCATGAAGTTTACCGACTCGTTCGCCCCTCCATGGAGATGGCCGCTCAACGAGGCGATTCCCGCAGCGATCGCCATGTAGGTGTTCGCGCCACTGGATGAAACTACACGTACTGCAAAAGTTGAGTTATTTCCTCCCCCGTGCTCCGCATGCAGCACCAGGCAAATATCGAACAGATGTGCTTCGTAGCTGTCGGGCAATTCCCCATTCAGCATATAGAGAAAATTTTCGGCAAAGCTGATATCATGCCGTGGACGAATGAGAGCGAGATCACCTCCGCGGATGAATTTCGAAACATTATAGTTCGCCGCCACAATGGTGGGGAATTTCGCTATGAGATTCAGACACTGAGCAGTCACATCATTGATATCGGTGGAATCGGGATTTTTATCGCACCTGCTTAAGTGCGATATTGCAGAATGCAGCGCGTACATCTGATTGTGGTTCTCACCGCTATCCATGATCACCGATCGTTCGGCCTTCGTGAGGTTTCTTCGCTTTGATAAATCCTCCTTTAAATATTCAAGCTCATCCGTTTTCGGGAGCACGCTTGTCAGCAAAAGGAAAATTACCTCCTCGAAGCCGAAACGGTTTTTCCGTTCATAGTCGTTCACCAGCTCTTCCACATCATAACCGCAGTAGTACAATTTCCCCTCAACCGGTTTTACATCGTAGAGGTTCTTTTCTTTATCAATCGGCTCTCTTTTATAGCCTATCACGCTCCCCTTGTTGGTTATGCCAACCACCACGCCTGTTCCGTCGGCGTTGCGAAGCCCCAGCTTGACATTTCGCTCTATAATGACGCTTTCAGGAATTTCATCGTACTTTTTAATGAGCGAAACCAATTTCTCGAAAAAATCGTTTTCCATAATTTCACCTCACCTCTTCTTTTGAAACAGGGAACTGATTGAGCTAAACATGCTTCTGCGTTCAATAAAGCCGGCATAACGCTCCTTAATATCTTCGATTGTGACGAACGCTTTCGGTTCAAACATCTTGACAATTTCAATAACCTTTTCGACTTTTTTCTTCGGCACCACCGTATAGATGATATTAACCGGACCGGCAAGCCCCTGCCCATTCACAGCAGTAACGCCATACCCCTCTTCTCGAAGCACCATCGGAAGGGCGGAAACGACCTTGCTGGTGATAATGCGCAGATTTTGATAACCAATTCCGATCTTCGCCTCCAGAAGCATTCCCACATAATTGCCCATGGCGAAACCGCCCGCATAGACGATATAACCTCCCCATGTGTTTAACGAACGGATCGCAGTGCTGATAACTGTAATCCAGACAAAAACTTCGAAAAATCCGATGAGGGGAGCAAGATATCTATTGCCGCGAGAGACAAGGATAATCCGCGTTGTCCCAAGCGATACATCAATAATTCGAGCGAAGAAGATAAACACCATGCTCGCAATTTCACCTGAGGAAACCATCATACCGCCAATCGCCTTTACTCACATAATCATACGACACAGATTCCTGACTCAGCACGAACACATATTTTATTACTGTATTATCCTGTAAACCAAAAAGCAGGCTTTCGCGGTTTATTTATTTTTTTATTTGGATAAATCGCAAATTTTTCACACAGCCTCCTCAATGGGTATTATTACCGGGAGAATTCGCATCATCCCATCTTGAGATTTCTGGAGGAACGGGGCGAGGGATATTATTTCTTGTGCTTGACATACGAGCGCTCCTGCAAACTATATTTGCAATCCCGGGTGCATGCGCACATGAGAGATGAAAACAGTGCCCAGCAAATTTTAATTACGAGAAAATTTTTAAGATTGCTATTGACGTTTCATCCAATTTGATTATCACACGTTCATGCGAATTATAACAACAACATCATGTGTAATTTTTTGTATATTCTTGCTCATCTCTGACGGGAATCCCGGCATTTCCCACATTTCGAAAACAACCATTGGGCGCGTGGAGTGGGTTAGACTTCCTCAATTTAATTTAAAACTTGAAGCACGGATTGATACCGGAGCGCGCAATTGCTCTCTGCATTCGTTCAACGAAAAAGAAAAAGAAATAAACGGCATAAAATATGTCGAATTCAGCACGCTTGATGCAAAAAATAAAGAAATACGCCTGAAGGCAAAAATTGTAAAAATGAAAACAATAAAAAGCACGGGCGGCAGTTTTCAGCGTCGATATGTGATTAAATCAAAAGTAGTACTCGGTAAAGAAAGCAAGGAGGTATTTATTACCCTTAACGACCGAAGCCACCTCGAATATCGCTTTCTGGTTGGTCGCAATCTTCTCCGAGGAAAATTCGTGGTTGATGTTTCGCACTCGCACCTTCTGGAAAGATGAAATGAAAAAATTTCACTGGCTCATAGTAATCATCCTCATTCTCATTGCCGCCGCATCGATTGCGTATAAGACTTTTGTGCTCGGCATCTCATTTATTCCTCGTGAAGAAAAAAACCTCTGGAATATTGAACTGGCCATCCGTGTCCAACCTCTGCCAAAAGCAAGAAAAATCGGGTTTCCGATACCCCGCCAGTCGGACAGAATTAACATAAAAAATACACAATACGACGGCAAGGGAATGTCGCTCACCATCGAGAAAACTCCCGATGGCATTCGGGGTCGCTGGTCGGGAAAAATGATTGAGAAACGTACTCTGTATTACCGCGTCACTCTTGCGATTAAAGAAAAGCATTATTCGATACCGCCAATCGAATTTCCCGATCTGAAAAGCGTACAAAAGAAAGATCCGCGCATCATTGAAGATATTGAGACTGAAGATCTCAACGCAATTAAAAAAATCGAAGATGAAATTCTCTCCGGCCCTCTTAATCCCATGAGCGCAATCAAAGAAATATACTATTTTATCTTCGAAGAAATACTCATCAACAACAGACGCCAATGGAAAAACCTTCACGAGATAGTCGAGTATCTCGAAGCTGATTCGCTTGGTAAATCACGCCTTTTCGAAGTGATGGCGCGCCGTCAGGGCATATCAGCGCGCATTGTCGGCGGCCTTATTTTGAAGCCTGAAAAAAAAGTGGATGAGAAAGGAAGATATGAACTTTCATACTGGAACGAAATTTATATTGACGGTAAATGGATCCCGGTGTGCACATCATATGGAAATTTTGCATATCTCACCGATGAATACCTGCCCCTTTTCTGGAATATTGAAAATTTTGATACAATACTCAACGATGAAGCTGCCTCTCTTCGCATCACAGCAAACCGCGTTGACTCGGCGGAGTTCACGATTCAGGAATACCGCAAAGAACTGCGGAGGACAAAATCATGGCTGATGGAATACTCGCTGTATCTTCTTCCAATGAACGTGCAATCCGTATTCAGAATCCTCGTCCTCATACCCTTCGGGGCGGTGGTGCTTGTTGTGTTCAGAAACATCATTGGAGTTAAAACTTTCGGTATTTTCCTGCCCGTGCTTCTGGCGCTCTTTTTCCAGGAAACCGGATTCCTTTTCGGATTCTTTTTCTTTTCCGCAATTGTCGGAATGGGATTTCTTCTCCGATTCGTTCTAAAAAAATTGCAGCTTCTTGCCATCCCTCATCTTTCAATTATCCTCACCGCGGTAGTTATGATTCTCTGCATTTTTGCGGTATTTAACCGGGAATTGCAGATATTCAGAGATTTTACTCCCGCCCTCTTCCCCATCGTCATCACCACAATCTTCATCGAGCGATTCAGCCTCATGCTCGAAGAGGAGGGACTTCAAAACACGCTTCGCGCCCTCACAGGAACGGTTATCATTGCCACCATTACCTATGGCATCTTTTCCATCCGCACACTCCAGAGCATTGTTTTTACACATCCGGAGACATTGCTGATCATAATATCATTTTTCATTGTATTGGGAAAATACACCGGCTACCGGCTAACCGAACTTGTGCGGTTTAGGGAATTCATCAAGAAGGAACAATGATGTTTAAAAAACTAACCAGTCTCGGCGTGCTCGGCATGAACGCACGCATCGGCTCTTACATGCTTCCATATAACCGTCGGGTTGACTATCCAAAAGTAGACGACAAAGTGATAACAGCCATGCGTGCACAAATGCTCGGCATACCGGTACCGGAAAACTACGCTGTGTTAGAAACATTTGGTTCTCTAAAAAAACTTCTCGATATTCTTGCCGACTACGCCGATTTTGTCATCAAGCCCGCACGCGGTTCAATGGGAAACGGTATCATGGTGATTACCAGAAGCAGCGATGGCGTCTTCACGAGAGCAGATGGAAGAAAGGAAGATATTGAAACCATTCGGTACCATATATCATATATATTGAGCGGATTTTATTCAATAAACGGGTATCCCGATAAAGCAATCGTGCAATATAAGATTAAAACTCACCGTGCGCTGGAACCCCTCACATTCGTTGGAGTTCCGGATGTGCGTATTATCGTGTACAAAGGGTTTCCCGTGATGGCAATGATGCGCCTTCCCACAAAAAAATCTGGCGGGCGGGCAAATCTTCACCAGGGAGGGATTGGCGTAGGCATCAATCTTTCCAGCGGCATAACGGCTCAGGGCGTTGAAGGCACGCGCATTGTCCGGAAACATCCCGATACCGGTAATGTTCTCTCGGGAATGAAAATTCCACAATGGAAGAAGATTTTGCATCTCGCGGTGACCGGGTTTGAGATTTCCACCCTCGGATATTTGGGCGCCGACATAGCCATTGATGATACCAGAGGTCCTCTTCTCCTTGAATTAAATGCCAGGCCCGGCCTAGCCATTCAGCTTGCAAATATGATTGGATTGCGGAAGCAATTGTCGTTGTTTGAAAAAGAAAACCCCGCGGGGCTATCACCGGGGGAACGCGTGGAAAAAGCACTTGAAATTCTCGCCGCCCAAAAATGAATGGGCGCGGTGATGCAATGCGGATCGATACCATGAATAAAAGCACCAATAATTTACAAAATCAAAACGGGCAATTCGAAACCAAAAGAGATGACTGCCCTTTATGTGCTTCGCATCGAATCACCCCTTACCGAACCATTACGCGCTGGAGCATACCATTTACCGTTGACCGCTGTGCTGAATGCGGTTTCATTTTTATGAACCCGCGTTTTTCGAACGAAGCTATAAAATCTTTCTATTCCAAAGATTATTTTGATGGCAACGCCGAATACTCCTATCACGATGAACGGCGTAAAGAACGTTTTGCACTGCATGTGTGGGAAGCACGTCTAAAGGTTATTCGTACATTTATTCGGTCAGGAAGATTTCTGGATGTTGGCTGCGCATTTGGCGGCTTTTTAAGTGCCGCATCGCGCTATTTCGAGCCCGCGGGAATTGAACCGTCGGAGTATGCAGGAAGCCATGCCAGAAAAAAGCTCGGTCTGCAAATCCACATCGGTACACTCGCCGACCATTTTTTTCCTTACGATAATTTTTTAGTCATCACCATGATAGAAGTCCTGGAGCATATGGCTGATCCAGCATTTGCCGTCAAAGAATGCTATCGCCTTTTACAGAAAGGAGGGCTTCTGGTAATTCAAACAGCCAACATGGACGGCCTGCAGGCAAAAATTTTTGGAGAAAATTATGCATATTATATGCCCGGACATCTTTCGTATTTTTCAAAACGCACTCTTGTGCGGCTATTATTAAATGCAGGATTTTCTCGCATCAAAGTATTTCACCCCGTTGAATTTGGACTTTTGCCAAAGCTGAAGAAATCGCGCGGCGATTTTAATTCAATTCTCGATTACCGCAGGTGGCTGCGCATCGCCGGGTATCATTACCTCAGCAAATTCCACGCAGGAAACATCTGCGCCACCAGTTCAATGGTAGTGTATGCGTTTAAATAACGATGAATTGAATAATGACAAATTAACATACTGCACATTCCACCGTTGTTCAAATTGAGCTTTTTATGCATCTTGACGATTGCAAGCAGTGTTTTTTTCATGTGTGCGAAGACAGCACACACATCATGTGCAATTGCTTTCAGGAACGTATACCCATTCCAATTTTTCCCTCGGCAATGGGAATTCTCGAAATCATTCATTGTCCGCTGGATCTTGAAAATAAATAATTGAAAATTAAAAGATAATTATTTCAATATCAATAAATCAAATAATCAAATTAGCGTTTTTGTTCGATAATATCAGTGAACACATCATACTTCAGGAAAAAGCTCATGAAACTGACCGACTGCAAAAAATGCCGATATCACATTCGCACAATAGCCGACAGCACTCTCTGCTGCTTCAGCAATGAAATCGAGTACAAGGTTGTTTTCCAGGGCGTAGTACTCTCATGCCCCATCGAAACAGCCATGCCTTTATAAAATGCATATCGCCGAGGAGTAATCTCCTCCTTTGCCTATTAACACACATGCACATCCTGGCTAAATCAGGTTTATTATGTTTCTCATTCAAACATTATTACTCTTGACATTTATACCAATTTTATTAACGATTGCAATTATACAGCATATCGCACTTTTGGAGGTTCGGAATGTACTGCAATAACTGCGGCCTGAATATTTCTGATAATGCCCGCTACTGTCCGCAATGCGGCAATGCGCTGGATCAGAGTAGCGCTCCCTCTCTTATCATACGCCCATTCTTCACCCCTTTTAGCGTGGTGCTTTCGCTCATTCCGCTTCAAATTTTCTTTACCATCTGGGGAGCAGTTGTGTTTGGTATCGCAGGATTTTTCATTATTGAATATCTGGAGTTATCGATAAACCCCTGGACGTTTGCGCTTGTCTTCGGCATTATCTTTTTCATATTCACTCCCGTGACAGCAGCGTATATTGTACTCCAGCGCTACTCGCGAACGGAATACCGCTTTTACCCCGATCGACTCGAGTACGAAGAGGGATTCTATACAGGGCAGCAAAAGTCCGTTGGGATTGAATACATTATTGAAGTCAACCTGATACAGGGTTTCTGGAAGCGGCTTTTTGATTTAGGTACGATTGTGCTTTCCACTGCTGCCACTGGCGAAAAATCCGGTTCGCCCCGAAGCGGAATCCGCATTCCGGATGTACATCGGCCGTACGAAGCATATCGCGCTATCAAGCATATTATCGAAGCGGCCAGGTCCAAATCCTGAACATGCACCCGGCATACTCATGTAACACAAAAGCTTTTATCATGACTAACATGTTATCCAGGTCTTCAATGAAATAGAGAGGCAGATTAACAATACTATAAGAGGTGAATCAATGAAAGCAGTTATCATAAAAGACGGAATATACTGGGTTGGTGGCATCGATTGGAACCTTCGCAATTTTCACGGATACCTCACCCAGCGCGGTTCAACCTACAACGCATATCTCATCATCGATGAAAAGAGTACACTCATCGACACCGTCAAGTACTATTTGACCGATGAAATGCTGGAGCGAATATCATCGGTAATTGATCCTTCAAAAATTGATATTGTTGTTTCAAACCATGTGGAGATGGACCATTCGGGTGCGCTGAAAAAAATAGCGGAAATAGCACCAGCGGCAGAAATCATCACATCTCCGAACGGAGAAAAAGGCCTTCCCTTGCATTATGGTCCCCTGAAGCTCCGCGCGGCAAGAAACGGCGAGAAAATTTCTCTCGGCTCGCGCACGCTCGAATTCATACTCACCCCGATGGTGCACTGGCCCGACAACATGATGGCCTATTGCCCCGAGGAAAAAATTCTCTTTTCAAATGACGCGTTTGGCCAGCATATTGCGACATGTGAAAGATTCGAAGAAGAATATTCGTTTGACATCATTATGGACGAAGCGAAGAAGTACTATGCAAACATCGTGCTACCGTACGGCGCTCAGGTAAAAAAAGCGCTGGAAGCCTCCTCAACCCTGCACATCGAAGTAATCGCACCAAGCCATGGTATTATCTGGCGCTCGCATGTGAAAGATATCATTCGCGAGTACGACAAATGGTCTTCGAATACAACCGATAAGAAAGCGCTCATTGTTTACGATACGATGTGGAAATCTACCGAAATGATGGCGATAGCGATTTACAATGCATTTGAAAAAAAAGACTATTTCCCGAAGCTTTTAAGCCTCCAGCACAATCACATATCCGATATTATGACCGAACTTCTGACCGCCGAATATATCTGCGTGGGTTCCCCCACGCTCAACAACAACATGCTTCCCACCGTAAGCGCATTTCTTACCTACATGAAAGGGCTTGCCCCGAAGGGAAGAAAAGCGCTCGCGTTCGGTTCATACGGATGGGGCGGCCAGAGCATTAAACAGGTGGAGGAAGTACTTGCATCCTGCGGCTTTGAACTTCTTGAAAGCGTCAAAGTCCAGTATGTACCTACGGAGAAGGCGCTTGCGGAAATCACCGAAAAGATTGCACATGCCATTTGAGCGCATGAATGTGAGACTATTTCAATATCATCATCCGGAGTAAACCTATGGATCAGGCAATCCAGAAGCGAATTGAGGAATGGATGAAAAGTCCCTTCGACACAGAAACCATCGATGAAGTAAAAAAATTAGTTTCAGAAAAAAATGAAAAAGAGCTCACCGAGCGTTTTTTTACCACGCTCGAGTTTGGAACAGGCGGGCTGCGCGGTATCTTGGGCGCCGGAACCAACAGGATGAACATTTACACCGTGGGAATGGCCGCACAGGGGCTTGCAAACTATATTGCAAAAAAAAGGCGGACGAAGGACGGTGTGGTTATCGTGTGCGACTCTCGCCGCATGTCGCGCCGATTTCTCGAAGAAACAGCTTCCATTATGGCGGGAAACGGCATA
>DYLV01000247.1 GCA_020721925.1 Leptospira biflexa | reverse complement strand
TAGAACTTCAGCCTTCCAAGCTGATAGCGTGGGTTCGATTCCCATCACCCGCTCAGAAAAAACCCCTCTGGGAAGGGGATTTTTATGCTAAAAAATGTTCCTCTCTCTGCGCTCTCGCTCGAGGGGATGTGCGATACATTAAAGGTGCTATTTCTTTTGAATTTTCCCCTGCATCTTAATTCTGCGAAAGCGGTCTCTGGAAAAATCTTCTTTAAAAACAATCGTGCGGCCGTTCTTAACGGCGATGTTCCAGATCATGGGCTTCATGTGGAGGCTTGAAAAGCCAAACTTGCCGCTTCCCACCCGGTCTGCAGGAATATCCACACTCAATACAGGTCTTTTATTGACGAGGAGACTGGTCTTTTTCGGCTCGATGCGAATTTCAATTGGATACGCACAATTGTAGGCAAGCGCGTGATCAACGCTTTTCAGCTCCTTTATCTCGAAATTCCAGCGCTCGTAAACCGACTTCGAAGGATCCTTGATGACCGACTGAATGAACTCGATTTTCAAAAGCGCGTTCTCGTTGCCGGTGAGGCGGAAAGCGAAAAACTCCCTATCGCTTTTAATGCCAAAGGGCATCATGAAGCGCACCTGTTCCTTGAGCGGTTCGGTAAACTTTACGTTGAATGAAATTGAATCGTATTGTTTTAGCGGTTCAATGGTAATGAAGGTGTTGTGGTTGATAAGCTCGTTGTAGCCCCATTTGTGAGATTTTACTTTTTTATCGATAACATAGTTGCATTTCTCGCCCTGCACCACCTCCCAGATGCCATTAATCTGACGCCAGACGAGATCAGAAGTGGGATTCTGTGCGAAAGCGGAAAGAGAAAGCATCCATCCCCCCCACAGACTTACACATATACCCGCAATAATCGATTGTTTTTTCATCCTCTGTTTTCTCGCTTACGCAAAATTAATAAAATCCCCCACCGGCGCACTGCGGTGAGGGATTTCTTTTTATGCTGAGAATACCATCTATCTATGGTTATGTCTCCCTTCAATTTGCTTGCAAGGTCAATACCTGCGAGCTTCCTTCAGAAAGCCTAACCGCGCCCTCCTGGCCATTAATTTTCACTTGTGCCGCTTCAAAATCACCACTTTTATAAACAAGACATTCAACAGCACCTACGGTTTGAGTCACCTCTTTCGCTGATGATTTGTCACCCTTCTCAACAGTTTCATCCCACGTCACATCACCGTCCGCCCACTTAATCTCTTTGACTGCACCCGTGCTATCAGTTGAATTCTCCCACGCCACTTCGGTTACTTTACTTCCGCAACTTACCACAAACCCTATTGCGGCAATCAAAAACATAAAGACAAGCGCTTTTTTCATGGTATCTCCTCCCTCATATAAAATTGATCGTGATCACGCCGTTCGCCGGGCTTTCCCCCGTCCATGCGGGCGAAGCCACTGTTTTTTCTGCTGTGTCTTCAGTCGAACATACACGCTTTCTTCCTGGGCAACGCAATATAAGATATAGCAAAACATGGTGCCCGTCAATATTTTTTTTCGCGTTTAAGAGTCCCTCCACGGATCGAACATCTATGATCCTGCTCAATCCATCCGAATAGTGCACAAAAATTGCGGACTCGCCATCATGCCGTCTCTTTCATCTCCAGGATGCATTGCGGAAATCATAAATTTGATGGGGGAAACCGCGTATGCGCACACGCAAAGCTCACTCCCTTCAATCGGATGATTGAGTTATTATTTGTCAGCACTGTCTCTCATTTAGAAGGAATACTCAACCAGGTTCTAAATAGTGTAATATTTTTTATGCATTGTTCCGCACATGCATAGCCGGGATGAGGATAATTCTCCGCACATTCATCATAGGACTTGCGCAATGGCTCAAACGACCTCATCGAGATAGTAAAATACTGCAATCGCGATTGTCTATGAGATCGACATACAAAAAAATTTTCGCACATCCTGAAAATTTACTCACAGCCGGCGCTTGATAATCGGCACACCCGTTTTTTCGTCAACGCGCCTCTGATACTCAATGCGTCGCGTTTCCCGGCACTACGTATTGGGCGC
>DYLV01000246.1 GCA_020721925.1 Leptospira biflexa | reverse complement strand
CGTAAACTATACTTGGGACAACCCTTCCTTACCCACCCATTTTGCGAAAGAGCCTGACTTTTAAATATATGTATACGCAAATGACATCGTACCCGCAGCCATTGCTTACACCGATCATCCGGTTAATTAATAGCGTGCTTCCCGAGTTTTTTTTAAAGTATTGTTTTTTTGTTGTATTGGGAGACATGTTGGTTATTGCTCAGAAAAAAGGGAATTGAATGTTGTTTGATGCTATCTATAAATTTTTGTTGGATATAGGGAAAAAACGTTATGCCATCGGTTCTGTAATCACGGCGGCATTTTTTATCAGGATACTTTTTTTTACGGGTGGTGTTCGCGGTTCCGATGCTTATGCCTACGCATTGCATGCGTTTCAAATAGCTTCTGGTCAGTACGACATCAATGCCATCGGATCCTTTTACGGTTTTCGATTTGCCCTGCTTTTACCAACAGCATTGAGTTATTTTCTGTTCGGTGTGAATGATTATTCTTCGGTTCTGTTCCCGTACATCTTTTCTCTGATGAATATGTTGATGGTTTATTTTCTGGCCAGAGAGATATTTGATAGGGAGACAGCTTTTATTGCCGCTATTTTACTTGCTATTTATCCCCTCGATATCGCCACGACCAACGTCTTGAGTCCGGACAGCTTTATCCCTTTGTTTTGTTCGTTGGCCATCCTATTCTACGTTAAGGCGCAGAAAATACTCAATCGTTCGGAATGGGCAGGCGGCTATCTTTTTCTTTCCGGGATATTCATTGCCTTTGCGTATTTATCAAGAATCACATCCATTTTTATTTTCGCCGCGCTGGTTTTGCATCACATATTCCGCAAACAAAAGATGTCCGGCCTCATCTGGGTGACCCTTGGACTCGCCATTCCCTTAATAGGAGAGGCTCTCTATTACACAGTATATACAGGTGATCCCTTTTTTCGTTTCCATCGCATTGCAATACACGAGAGCCTGGTAAAGGGACCTGATCCTGACGCGATTGTTTCTCTGTGGTTTTACCCGAAGGTTATGTTTGGCTTTGACTTAACCGGCTGGGCTTTTTATGGCCTTCTGTGGTGGATGGTTCTCGCCGGGCTGACTATGGCTTTCAAACAAAGGGACGATAGAATCTTGCTGCCGGCTTTTTTTCTGGTGATTCCCTTTCTTGGCTTTGAGTTTGGCACACAAAGTCTCAAAGAGATGATTCCGATCATGAAAAACTACAATTATCTTTCCCTGATAACAGGTCCGGCGGTTTTGATTGCCGCTTATGGTATAAAGAAAATATCTTACCTGCTGTCGCATGATCGCGAGAGACGAAAAGCAATGCTCTTTGTTTTTATCGTTTTCATCACCTCGATGAACATGTATGGGACGTATCGGTTAGCCTTGAATGCAAAAGATGACGCGGGTCCTTATGAGACTGTCGCCCATGAACTGAAGGGGGAAACCAAACGAACGATCTATGTCCATCATGGCCGATGGCCTTTGTTCCTGAAATATTTTCTGCGTTATGATCCCAATCTTGATTTCAAGATGCTGAACGAAATGAATAAAGAACAAATTGAAAAAATATCGGGTGCTTACATAGTACTACACAAGCGCTATTTGGCTGCTGATACTGCGGGAAGGCCTTTTCGTCAGTTGCCCGTATATGCCGATTATTGGAACAATCATCCAAAAACCTGGAAAAGAATTTTATCGTACTCAGGTAACCCTGCGTACAATAGCGTTGTTTTATTTTATGCGGAATGATGCAATTAAAACAAGGCATTCTTGAAAACCGGCCAATTATTGAGAGCTTCGTACGACCGTGAAGCCCTGAAAACCGAACATGACAACGAGAATCCTTTATGTCATTGACGGCCTGGAGTTCGGTGGCGGGGAGCGGGGTTTTGCCCAGATCATCAATGGTCTTCCCGAGAGCCGCTTCAAGACATTTTTAGCTACTGCTCCCAATGCAGCCATTCAAGGAAGCATTACCGCAAAGAACTGTTCCTTTTTTCCTGTCGATTTTTCAAACCGCTGCAATGCGGCAAATTTACTGAAGCTGGCCGGTATCA
>DYLV01000065.1 GCA_020721925.1 Leptospira biflexa | reverse complement strand
AATAAGCAGATTGTTTCTTCCGAGCACACCAACTATTCTTGCAATAATCGCATCGCGTAGGCTTCCACCCGCATTGATGACTGTCTCCGGCCATACGACAAGATAGCGACAGTCAGGCTTAAAATTTCCCGTAAGCTTCAGCGATGATTCGAGAATCTCCATCACACTGGTCGATTCCCATCGCTCTCTGAGCGCGAAGCTTCCCTGCACCACACGCACCGTTATTTCTTTACTTTCAGAAGCATTTGAAAACCGAATATCCAGCCGGTGCATTTGAATTGCGCCGTATATTGCCATCAGGCTTATGATCATACCGGCGATGATGAGGCTTTGCTTTCTGTGCACTATCATTCCCCGTATTCGAAGCCCAATGCTCGTGCACATTTCGCTTCCGCTAAAACGCCACGCATGCACAATAAGCGAATTTACCGCTATAATGCAAAAGGTTATTCCATACACGCCGGCCACATCGGCAATTTGAATGAGCGGCGGATATGCAGTGAGCGAGTATCCCGCAAATCCCCAGGGAAGAAAAATCGGCAGAAGATCGCGAAGAAAATCAAAGAGTATCCATAAAGACGGAACGACACCGATTGAAAAAAATATTGTATCCCGGTAAAAAAAACGATATGCCACGGCAAAAAGACCCATAAGCAATGCCATCGGTATCGCTACTATTGCGACCAGGAAGAGAATGGATCCGATGAGATGTACTTCATAATGGAAATAGAGCGCATTGAAAACCCAGTACGCAACCACAAGGCTATGTAAAGCTCCAAGAAGCGAACCTCGGTAAAACGCGCTTCGAGGCGATGTGGTATGTGCCAGAGAGACAAAAAAAGGAGCGAGCGCAATAAACACCACAATTGAAAACAGAGTTCCGGGGAAACACGCACCGAAAACAATCGCAGAAATTGCCGAAAGCGCCACCTTCAGCACCTGCTTCGTTTTAAAAGATATTCTTCAATGCGATCCAGGCCTCTGGCGATGTTTTCCAGTGAATTGGCATAGGAAAATCTCAGGAAGCCCTCGCCTCCAGAACCAAAATCAATTCCGGGTGTGACTCCCACTTTTACTTTATCGATGATGTGAAACGCTTCCTTAAATGAATCGGAACAAAAATTCCGCGCATCCGCAAATACATAAAACGCCCCCGTCGGCTCGTGATGTAAGCGAAAGCCGATTTCTTTCAGCCTGCGTATCATGTATAGGCGGCGCTCGTTGTAGGTCGCTTTCATTTTTTCAATATCCGGCCATGATTTTGTAAGTGCCGCTACACCAGCCCACTGCACAAAGCTGTTTGCCGAAATGGCAAAATTTTGATGAATATTTTTCATTACTTCAGAAAACCCTTCCGGGAAGATTACATACCCGAGACGCCATCCCGTCATTGCAAAGAGCTTTGAAAAGCCATTGATAACGAATCCCCGGTCGGTAAATTCAAGAATTGAGCGTGCGCGCCCTTCGTACACCAGGCCGTGATATATTTCATCAGAAATAATCCAGCACTGCGAAAATTCAGCTATATCCCGGAAATTTTTTTCTTCCATCACAATGCCCGTAGGATTAGACGGAGAATTAATGAGTATCGCGCGCGTTCTTTTTGAAATCGCTCTCTGAATTTCCTCAGTGCGATACTGGAATCCTTCTTCGGGAAGTGTACGCACCTCAACAGGAACTCCGCCCGCTGCACGGATAAAATTAGGATAACATGCGTAATGAGGATTGGAAATTATCACTTCATCGCCCTGTTCTAAAACTGCCATCATCAAAAGAAGAAGCCCGGGCGAAGTGCCATTGGTGACCATGATTCTTTCGGGAGTGATGACAACGCCGTATTCCCGATGATAATACCGGCATATTTCCTCGCGAAGCTCAATGAGACCGAGCGCATGCGTGTAATGCGTTTTCCCGGCCTGCATGGCTTCAAGCGCAGCCTGACGTATCACCTCTGGAGTCTCAAAATCGGGCTCGCCAACCTCAAGATGAATGACATCTTCGCCTGCACGCTCGAGTTCCTCTGCCCTGGCCATCACATCCATCACAATAAAAGGCTTAATCGCGCGTGCTTTCGATGATATGAACATTCAACCCTCCGGAAATTTATATAATAGTCATCATACACGCGTTGCTGTATGTTCATCAAGCGCTTTTTCTCATATTTGTTTCACTGGCCGACTTCATTCGAAGACGATGAATTATTACAATCATGTAAAATATCAAATAATTACACCTTTTACTATTGACCTTACCCAATATATTTTCAAAATTGCACCAAAATTTTAATGCATTGTTTTTTTCATGCGTATCAAACGGTTATTCTCCCTAACAATGTAGCTTTCATTAAAGGAGGACCGTAAAATTTATTGTATAAGGAGCGTGCCATGTCTAATCTAATCAACGAGCTGATTGAAAAAACGAAAGCAAAAAACCCTGGTGAAACAGAATTCCATCAGGCAGTTAAAGAAGTGCTCGAAACCTTAGAACCAACCGTAAACAAGCATCCTGAATTTGTAAAAGCGAAAATCTATGAGCGCATCGTAGAACCGGACCGCGTCATTATATTCCGCGTCCCCTGGCTCGACGATAAGGGCGAAGTGCAGGTAAACAGGGGGTTTCGTGTGCAGTTCAATAATGCAATTGGACCCTACAAAGGCGGCTTGCGATTCCATCCTTCGGTTAATTTAGGAATTATTAAATTTTTAGGCTTTGAGCAAATTTTCAAGAATTCCCTCACCACTCTTCCCATGGGAGGCGCAAAAGGCGGTTCCGACTTCGATCCCAAAGGGAAATCAGACATGGAAGTGATGAAATTCTGTCAGGCGTTTATGCGTGAGCTTTTCCGCTATATCGGCGCGGATTGCGATGTTCCTGCCGGTGATATCGGCGTGGGTGGTAGGGAAATAGGATTTTTGTACGGCTACTACAAAAAAATCGTCAACGAACATACCGGTGTGCTCACAGGCAAGGCGCTTGAATACGGCGGAAGCCTCATTCGTCCGGAAGCTACTGGATACGGTTCAACCTATTTCGCTATGGAGATGATGGCTACGCGCAATTTGAACATGCAAGGTAAAGTCGTTGTCGTAAGCGGTTCGGGAAATGTCGCGCAGTACACCGTTGAAAAAGTAAATCAGTTCGGTGGTAAAGTCATTTCGCTTTCCGACTCAAATGGCACCATCATTGATGAAAGCGGCATTGATGCACAGAAATTAGCATTCATCATGGATCTGAAAAATGTACGCCGGGGCCGTATCAAAGAATATGCGGATAAATTCAAGGTGAAGTATTTCGACGGCAAGAGTGTATGGGACGTCATTCGCGAACAGGGAATAAAAGTAGATGTGGCCTTCCCATCGGCAACACAAAACGAAATCGATGGTAAGAACGCTGAAGCTCTTGTAAAAAATGGCTGCTTTTGCGTAGCCGAAGGCGCAAACATGCCCTCAAATCCCGACGCAGTGAAAATTTATCAAGACAAAAATATCCTCTACGGTCCTGGAAAGGCAGCAAACGCAGGCGGTGTTGCGACATCGGGCCTTGAAATGAGTCAGAACAGCATGCGCTATTCATGGACCCGCGAAGAGGTGGACAACCGCCTCCAGCACATCATGAAGAGCATCCATACTTCCTGCCTCCAGGCTTCTGAAGCATACGGGAAAAAAGGCGATTACGTGATGGGCGCCAACATCGCCGGCTTTGTAAAAGTCGCGAAGGCAATGCAGTCTTACGGGATAGTATAACCAATAATTTCAATTTTTCCAATGCGCATAAAGAAGGCGGTATAAAACCGCCTTCTTTTTTTTTCAATTTTATCCTTAAATTTTTACAGCTATAAGCTTTGAAATAAAAATCTGTACATATTCAATTCCGAAAATTTCATACGTGCAGTCGATACCATTTCAACGCACGTCAGCGGCTATACGAAGAAATAGTTGTTTCATCATACCAAACTCCTCCATAAAAACCGGCTTGATATGGACGCGCTTGAGTCAATCACATAATTTTCGCAATGAGGTGATGCATCTGATCAAATGATTACACCACAATTGAGCCGTACGAAGCCTGTTTTATCCGTCCGCCACCCGAACACATTATCATTTTATTCGCCTCACCAGAAACTGTCACTGGAAGAAATGTTTTTTCTGCCCGGTCTATAAACCCGGCGCAAAATTTTCGCGTCGATCACTGGAAGAGGCAAAGGGCAATGTAGAGCGTGCAAAGGCGATTGATGCTCTTCTATAATACACATGTCGACTGACATCATCAATGCGCTCCGTCCCATGCTGCAAGAAGACAATTCAATATTAGCGAAAACATCTGACAGTATGCTCTAAGATGCAATCCGGCTTATTCGCTTTAAACTCACGCCATATACGCATTCAGCGGTATTTTATATATTCCACTTCAAGGGAAGATTTCATGCCGGATTTTGCCAGAAGACAATAAAGCCCTGGATGAGGAAACTCACCTCCCTTCTGTGGAGGAATTTTATTCAGCACCAGCTCCCCATCCACCATCACCTGTGCGAATTTTCCATCATCCGACACAATTGTATAATCATGCCACATATTGGTTGCAAGAGGAAGTGTGCGTCCTAACACATCAATTCCATTTTTTGAAAGCGTGAGGCTGAAATATCCTCCACTTCCCATCGAATAGGCGAAAAGAACCCCTTCGTCACCAGAAACAAACCTCCCTCTGCTTTGTATTGAGAACGCTCTTGCGCCTGCTGTTCGCCGGTAAAGACCGGACGGGCTTCCATTTGACACGAGCCGTGCAATTTTCTTTGAACCAGCATCAAAAAAACCAATGGCAGAGGAATCCGTTCCCTCAAGATGTTTCCAGTTTTTCGGCGTATTGGAATCGGACCACTCGGCAAAGTGCTCCTCAAATATCCACGTTTCCTCAATCTCGTGTGGAGCAAAGCGCGATACGTCGAATGGTGATAAAAATTTTCCGAATATCCATCCCTGCTGTCCTTTCTGGTTCATGACGCGATACCAGTAATCCCGTACATCCCCCACCTGCGCAACATCCGAAGATTTTTCCACCTGAATGAGCAATTCATCTTTCGCTATTTTTCCCACAATCTTCCCCTGCACGCCGGGGCTGTTCCTGAGGTTTACCCCATCACCTTTGCATGTAAATATTTTATGCACGTGCGAGCTGGTCGGATATTTTCGCAGATAATCGATCATGAGCCGTGTGAGAACATCACTCCGATCCGATACCGCCGGACCCATTTTATCAATATTTGAAAAAATAAGCCCCACAATTTGTGAAAGGTACGCGGTGCGGGGATATTTTTCGTAAAATCCGAAAATCGCACCGGTCAAACGCGCGGGATCGCTTTTCTGAAGCTTCTCGAGTTCTTCAAAATCCAAATCCTCAATATATCCACTGCCTTTATATCGTGCCACGAATTCATCGTAATACTTCCCTCCTGAAATGATCCTTCCGACGCTATCGGCCACAACAATCCGAAGATCTGCCCCGAGCTCTTCGTTGATTTTTTTTAACCGCTCTTCCACATAACGCGTCTCTCGCTCTTTCCGATCCGTGCTCTCCGATGGAGAAGAAATCACTGCAAGCTCATCATCATACTTTTTTTCAAATTGTTCCGCAAGCCTGTTGATCGCTTTGCAGCGATAGTAGTACACCACTTCGGCTTTCTCAAAATCGAGCTTACCTTTTAATGAATTCAGTATTCGCAATGAATCGACAAAATCGCCATCATCATATTCCGCAATCGCTTTTTCAAATTCCGTTTTCGCGGTCAATTTCACCATAAGCGCGATGATTCCCACAATGGCACCTGCAATCGCCGCGCCTGCCAGCAATTTCAGCCATACCGATTTGCTTTCCGAGCGATATACATCCATGCCGCACCTTCCACCTTACCTGCTAAAATATTTTTTCCAAAAAATATGCTCTACAATCAAACACCTGCGCCCGGTATTTCATCGAAGCAAGAGCTCAATGAGTTCATGTCCTCGTTCGATGAAAACTCCGGTTTTCGAAGCCGACTTTTCATCGAATCCATCAGCACTCTTCCCCTCATTCGCAATAAACCTGCCATTCTTTTTTTGCAAAACTGCAAACGGCACTGGATCGCCTGTGTGCGTCCGCAACGAAATAGGCGTAGGATGATCGGGCAGAACAAGAAGCGACCAGTCATCAAGCTTCTCCAGACCGTCCAGAACTTTTCCCACAAGCCTTGCATCAAAATCTTCAACTGCCGTAAGTTTATGCGCAAGATTTCCTTCATGCCCGGATTCATCGGGCGATTCAACATGGCAGAGAACAAAATTTGCATTTGCAAGGGCTTTAAGAACGGCATCGGCCTTCCCTTCGTAATTCGTATCCAGATAGCCCGTGGCTCCTTTTACCCGCAAAGGTTCAAGACCGGCGGCACGGCCAATCCCGTGAATGAGATCAACTGCTGAAATGGTATAGCCACGCAGACCAAAGCGGTCTTGCAGAGCCTGAATCTGCGGTTTTTTTCCACCTCCCCACAGCCAGATGGCGGTAGGATCACCCTTAAATTTTTTCTTTAAATCTGCAATATTTTCTAAATTTTTAATGATTTCCTTCGCGCGCTCCATAATATCAACAAGCCTTTCTGATCCATCACCCGATGGCAGAAATTGTGCAATTCCTTTTCCCTGAATATCATGCGGCGGTACGCTTTTTGGTATTTCGGCAAAGGGGAAATTTCTCCATACCATGATGTTTCGATACGAAACACCTGCATAAAACTCTATCTCCTTTTCAACAATTCTGGATGCGAGCATTTGAATAATTTCTTTCCCGAATTCCGATTCGATGTGATGCGCGCTGAAATCATCCATGATGCCGTTTCTAATTGTTACAATATTCAACCTGAACGCCACATCGTTTTTTGAAAGCTCAATTCCCATGTTAAGCGCCTCCAGCGGTGCGCGCCCGGTATAATATTCCCTCGGATTATACCCAAAAATCGAAAGATTCGCCGTATCACTTCCTGGCGACATTCCCTCAGGTACGGTCCGAACAAGTCCCGCAATTCCTTCTCGTGCAATTCGATCCATATTCGGCGTTTGTGCGACCTCAAGGACAGTCTTCCCGCCCAGCGACGAAATCGGATAATCGGCCATGCCGTCACCCACAAGAACGATTACTTTTTTCTCATTCATATATTATTCTCAGCGTATCCCCAATAGAAATCCCGTATGCATCCGCAAGCGATTCACAATTTTTCGCAAGTTCCACCAGCCCTGTGCTTCCCGCCATGATGCCATCTTTACCGTGCGCAAGATCGGCAAAGGTTTTGCACAATTCGGCCCGAAACCTGACTCCAGAAGCTTCCACTATACAGCTTTTATTTTCTAATGCTGTATTCGGAAATGATATGATAACATTACCGAATTTATCCACATGAACCACTGTGGCCTCCGCACGATTCCCCTGTGTGTGATATTGCGGGAACGGTTTTTTTATCCTATCATAAAAAGGCATGCCAAGTTCTTCAGCAAAAACACCCATCGCCAGCTTTGCCGCGACAGGTGCGAAAATGTCCCTTCCATGAAAGGTTGGCGAAACATTCACGAAGCGCTCTTCGCGAATCGCGAAAATCTCTGCGTTTGTTCCAACAACTGCATCGAGGATGCCGTTATCCGGAGCCACGAAATAAAACCCATCGTCTCGAGCAATTAACGCGCGCCTCCTGCTTCCTACTCCGGGATCCACAATGATGTAAAATATCGTTCCTGCGGGAAAATGCCTGTATGCAGAAAACAGAAAAAATTGCGCATTGATTACTGAATAAGATTTCACCCCATGACTTATGTCAACAATTTCAACATCCCGTGTGCGTGACAGTATTGCGCCCTTCACTGCTCCAACATATACATCATCGTTACCGAAGTCGGTCAGCAATGCTATGATTGTCCGCTCTTTCATAAAATAAACTTGCGCTACCTGCTCAATTGCTCTATCACTAAACCCCCTCGTAAACAGCTAACTACCCGCGCAAAAAAGTCCACACAAAAAAATTGAAATATATGCCATAGGTGATTTTTATGGCACCAGATATTAAAACATTGCCGGCATTTTTTGCTTCATCATCAGTGTTGAAAAGAGTCCGATACAAAAGAAAAATTGCTTGAATTTTTTGCCCCAATGCCATACCCTTCAGACGGTTTTTCGCATAAACATCGAACTATAATGATATGGTGATGAACCCCTTACAAAGAAAAAAAATTGCATTCAGACTCCAGCAAAGCGAAGAAAAGCTTCGGCTTTCAACATTAATGCTTCGAAAATCTCTTTTCAACGATTCGTTTCTATACTCCTATCTCTCCCTTTTTTATTCAATAAGAACCCTTCTGGTGGGGGAAGATGAAGATTCTGACGATTACAACAGAATTTACGAGCTCACTGAAAAATATTTCAATCCCACTGGATGGACTGAAGTTCACATCGCTGAAATCATTAAAGAAGCCAAAGAATTCAAGGATAAAATCGCAAATAATCCTGGCCTGAAGATCACGAAAGCGGAAGCGGAAAAATTTAACAAAAACGCTTCGACAGTGCTCGAAGAAATTAAATCCCGGCTTCAAATACAGTAGAGTTCGGTACGCACCATCGCAATTCCATAGTCACAGAATGCATCGATACCGGAAGTTTAGAAGTTGAAATGAGTGTTTATTCCATTGCCGCTGCAATTATCTATATGCGGTAACAATCACACCAGCTCAGCAACAATCACACACCTCATCACGTAAAAACATGCACTCTCAAGAAAATATTTGATTCGGCAAAAGTGTAATTTTTAAGGATGCGCGGATATCCACCTGCTTCCATCCGAGTAGTACTCTTTTTTCCAGATGGGAACCGTTTGTTTGATTGTATCAATAATAAACATTGTAGCGGCAAATGATTCTTTTCTGTGCGGCGAAGATACAGCGATGAAAATGCTGGCCTCACCAATCCCAACTCTCCCATAACGATGAACAACCGTACAGCCCGAGAGAGCCCATCGCTCAACCGCGGTTGTGCAGATCTTTTCAAGCTCACTTCGCGCCATCGACTCGTACACCTCATATTCGAGATAGAGCACCTCTTTGCCTTCAGAAAAATTTCTTGCCCTTCCCACAAACGCCACAACCGCTCCATCGGCATCAGTTCCGAGGTTTTTCAAGATCGCCGATTCATCGAGTGGTTCTTTTTGAATGGCAACACGAATCATTGCGATTAACCTCCACTCACCGGGGGAAACAGGGCAAGTTCATCTCCGTCAAACAGCATCGTATCGAGATCGGCGTAAACCTCATTTACTGCAACCAAAATCATATCCTTCTGGTGAGAAAGCTTCGGATATTCGCCAATCAGCAATTCGAGCACAGATCGCGGCGTACTGCCATCGGCGACACTGATGGTCCGCTCCTTGAATCCGCATACGTCTGCAATAGAAGCAAAAGTTTTCAAGCAAATTTTCATTACTCAAGGGTGCTATCGGGAAAGTTTGCGCTTCATCATAAAAATATAGTGTTTGATATAGGGATGGAAACTCTCATGGAAATGCGAGAGTTCAACATCCTTCCAGTTTTTCAAGACGGTGTGCAATCCGGACTTCGTAATATCTTCCTCGGCAGCATCAATGAGAATGCGGAATCTTTTTATTACTTCTTTGTCGACGGCATCAATCGCAATTTTATTCATTTCCGTGCACAGCTTCAAAAGATTCGATTTCCGCTTTCCAGTTTTTGATTTTATTTTTGAAAGCGTAACTTCTGCGACTTTTTCAGCATTATCCATACCCGCTTTCGATGTATTGCTTTTTGCCGCTTTCGATATCTTCGAGGGACTATGTTTCGTCACATGCTTTTTAGTCTTGTTATCCACCATCAATACATAACTCCCGAAATAATTTTCACTCTGCATTGGCGATATTAACGAAATACACATTGATGTAAAGAATTTTTTTTCGCGTATCAAGCAGCTCGCAATGAAATTCTCACACACAATCGGAAGACTTCCGCTTTTACATAATACATCTCAACAAAACAGGGGGACAAATCCCCCTGTTCAATCAACACCCATGTATACACGTATTACTTCTTACTTTTTTTCATGATTATATTGTTCTGCGCAACTGCCAGTTTCGAAAGCGGTATTGAGTACGGCGAGCACGAAACATAGTTGAGTCCCACCTTCATGCAGAATTCAATGTTTTCAGGATCCGCACCATGTTCTCCGCACAGTCCCATCTTGATGTCCGGCCTCGTGAGCTTTCCGCGAAGCGCCGCAATCTGAATTAGCTCCTTCACCTGCTCACCCAGTACTTTAAAAGGATTGTTCTTTAAAAGGTCGAACTGGGTATAGCTCGGGAAGAAAGAGTTTATGTCATCGCGCGAAAGACCGTAGGTTGTCTGAGTGAGGTCATTGGTGCCAAAGCTGAAAAACTCCGCATAGAGTGCAATATCGCCCGCATCTAACGCTGCAGCGGGAAGTTCAATCATGGTCCCGACGCTGTATTCGAGGTCGTCGATGCCATATTCTTTAACAACTTCTTCTTTGATATCCCGGATGCCCTTCACTTCCTTGCCTTCAATTTTCTTTCCGTTTTTAATGAATTTCAATTCCTGTTCCGACATCACAATGGGAATCATTATTTCTGGAACCACCTTCAGCCCTTCTTTTCGGAGCATGCACGCAGCCTCGAAAATAGCTCTCGTCTGCATTTCGTATATTTCCGGATAGGTAATCGCCACGCGACAACCCCTGTGACCAAGCATGGGATTCATTTCCGCCATTTCCTCGCATCTGGCTTTTATCTCCGCAGGGGACGCGCCTTTTTTTCGTGTCTTCATGTAGTCGATAAACTGCTTCATGCTCTCATCAGTTCTCGGAAGGAATTCATGAAGCGGCGCGTCTAAAAGGCGAATGGTGACGGGTCGGCCTTCCATGATTTTGAAAAGATCGTAGAAATCCGAGCGCTGCATGGGGCGCAGATTCTCGAGCGCCGCGCGCCGCTCAGTTTCATCCGCGGAGAGAATCATTTCCCTGAACTTCATGATGCGCTTCTCGTTGAAGAACATATGTTCCGTACGGCAAAGGCCAATTCCGTCCGCCATAAAATCCTTCGCCACCAGAGCATCCCTTCCCAGGTCGGCATTGGCGCGGACATTGAATGTATCAATGAAATGCTCCACGATGTTGAGAAAATCCAGAAGGCCGTTTTTCTTGAATTCGGGTTCGATGAGTCCGACTTTGTCGAGATAGATCGTCGGCGGCTCATAGTATGGGACGTTTATCGATACATAATCTCCTTCTTTTACTGTTTTTCCGGCAAGAGTGAAACTGTTGCCACGAATTTTCATTTCCGGCTGAACCATCGCCACTTTGCCAAGGCTTCTTGCAACAACCGGCGCATGTGAAGAGAAACCTCCCTCAGTCGATATGACACCCTTCGCGACTTCTATTGCCTTCACGTCCTCTGCATATGTCGCAGGCATTACGAGAATAAGATTCGTATCGCCGCCGTGCATGATGGCACGTTTGTACTCTTCCAAAAGACGCGGAGTCGAGAAAAATACTCGACCAATAGCGGCTCCGGTGGAACCCGCAATTCCACCTTTAATGCTCTTTACGTTTTTCACCGTGCGAGGATCGATCACCGGATGGAGCAGTTCGTTGAGTTGATTTGGCTTGATGCTCTGCACCAAAAATTCTTCGGAAATTATCTTTCTCTTGCACAGATCCAAAAGGGTCTTGACATGCGATTGTGTCGATTTTTCATCAACTTCACGCTGTTCAACGAGCCAGAAATCGCCTTCTTCTATGGTGAATTTTATCTCGCGGATTTCTTTGAAGTTGTCTTCCACTTTGTGTGCGATTTCGACCAGCTTGTCGTAGTACTTTTTATCTATTTTTGCAATTTCTTTGGGTTTCCCTCTGTCAACATCGAACTCGTTCTGCAAAAAGTCGCCCTGAATTTCAGCATCGCCAGTAACGATATTACGCGTATAGTAGTTGCCGGAATAGGAATTTTTTCCGTAATTCCCGTATACCATCACCTGGACCATAATCGAAAGGGAATTGTCCACATCGATGTCGCTATCGCAATAGCTCGCAGCGGCACCCTTGAGAATGAGGCTCAATTGATCATATACATCCTGACTGAACTTATCCCCTAAAAACTTTTTATAATTTTCAACAACCCCCCGCGTGGCGGCAGCGTTTGTCCCTTTCCCTTTGATATCGAATTTTTTAATCTCATCTTCCTGCAGCTTATAGACTTTGGTCGATACGCTATTTAAAAGGAATCGGTATTCGCCCCATGCAAAATCCTCTCCAGTAAATTTCGCAAAACCTTTGACTGTCGAATCATTTAAGCCGATGTTGTGAATGGAAGGAAAGAACGGCACATTGAGATCGGAGCTCAGCACTACCTTGACGAGCAGTGGCTTTTGCGGATCGCCGAACTTTTTCTTCATATCTTTTTCGAGCTTTTCAATGTATGGCTTGATGATTTGTTTAACGTTTATCTGGGGAAGCTTCATGGTCAGCTGAGAATCGATGATAAATCCAGGCGCAATGGGAAGCCCCATCATCGCCAGATCTACCGCACGTCTTCCGCGAATGCCGAGCCTTTTATGAAGCTTATCATCCACTTCTTTGAGATCTTTGCTGAAATATACGATATTATTATCCATACCACAACTCCTCCATTCTATTAATATTCATCTCTTTGACGGCATCAGAAAAGATTGAGCACGCGGCCGACACCGATTTTCAAGAATTGCTCGAAGCGAGGGCTCGCCCCCTCATAGAGATATTTCTGAAGTTTTGAAACACCCTGGATGTTCTCGCCAACCACCTGAAAGAATATTGAATCGCCGTGCTTCACTTTTCCCCATTTAAACAGGGAATTTATGTCGTTGATCAATTCCCCTTCAAAGAATATATTCACTTTCAAATCTGGAAATTTTGTATGATAGCTCTCCACAATTTTTTTCCACGCCTCTACATTTCCATTATGGAAAAGCTCATTCGATACCGACACCGCATATTTCGGCGTCATGCGCTTCTTCCCTCCCGCTTCTAAAGCGGCAGCTTTCGCGGGACCCTTTGCTGCGGGAACAGGCCGGGGCGTAACAGGCGCCGGCGCTTCAACGCGCGGCTGAACCGTCTGATCGATGAAATTGGGATTGATGAATACATCCTTTCCAAGCAGCATTTCTTCAATCGCCTTGATCGCATCTTTTTCAATTTTTTTGTTACGCTCCGCTTTGAGGTGTCGTGTATATATCACGGCAAGCTGGTCACGATTTAGCTCACGAGCCCTTTCCCAGTGTTCATGATTTTTGGGATTAATGAGAAAAACCTCGCCATTGGGGTTGAAGTACACAATAACGATATCGAGCGCCGTCCACTTGCGCGTTTCCTCAACGATTTTTGCAAATTCGTTCACCGTCTCGGGAACATTAAACGAATCGTAGCTGTATTCGAATTTTTCCCGGACTATGGCCCCAATCATCGGCAGTACCTGGTCTTTAACAATTTCACTCGCATCGAGATCCGCATTGATGATATCCGCGATATTTCGCCTGCGTTCCATGTCGTCGACAACTTCATTCACTTTGAAAAAATGTCGAAGAGAGGTGTTAAAATTGTTTTTTGATGCAAGAGTAAAATAGGTCGTTTCCATAATCAGCGCAACTCCTTTATTGAAGATTTATAGGCATTTAAAACCGCTTCATTAAAAAAGCAATTTTCTTATGCCTACCAGGAAATCTCTTTATAATATTAATTTCCTGAAAGTCCCTAATGTCGCAATTGGCATACCGGCGCGTACAGACCCCAAAACAGGTATATAATGGCGCAGGTAAAATTTTTTGCAAGCGTTTTGTTATTTTTTTTCTCCCGATAGCCCCCCAACTCTCATCTGTAAAGAAATAGAAACAAAAACCCGGCTGTAATAATTTGCAATCCAGATGAGCACCTGTTTATAATTTCTCTCAATATATAAAACGTAATATGGCGTGGAAAACCGCCGAAGATTCCCCATACCAATCGAACAAATGAATATGTTATGAGTACGTCTTTAAAAACAACAAATCGGCGGGCTAATATA
>DYLV01000245.1 GCA_020721925.1 Leptospira biflexa | reverse complement strand
CGAACGGTACGTACGGTGGTGTGAGAGGACGGGGGGCGTAAGCCCCCCTCCTACTTGATATTGATCCCCATTGTTGTTTTATTTACGATTCTCGCTTACTCTGCCGGCTGATCAAAATAACTTGTTCCCCCAATTGTGCGGTATCGCTCAAATACTATCCTTTTCCCCTTAGGAGCATAATGATATGAATTCTTCCTCAGGGTGATTCCCGTGAGAAGCGAGTACACCCCGACTGCGATCCCCTCCGCGATTTCATCCTGCTTTTGCGTAAAAAGATATCGGTGCCGCTGATTGGAAAGCGAGCCGAGTTCGACAAAAGCGGTTACCGCATTTACCAAAAGAGGTACCGACCATGTGGAAATATATGGGCGGGTAATTTTCTGGTGAGGATGATCTTCGCCCTTGAGGTGGAGTGAAAAGAGGATATACCGGATAATTTCCGATGTTGCATACATGTTGTCGCCGCCAAATCCCTCTTCACCTCCATCCCGCCGGTAGCTTTCAAAGATGGATTTCTCACGCTGCCAGAATTTCCCTTCCGGCATAAATCGGATGATATCGCTTGCGTACCGGCTGTCGGGAGGGTGTGTGCGCGCTTTTTCCTCCCATCCGGGTGCGTCTCTGTATAGCCATTGGACCATGTTGTATCGGTAGCCTTTAAAAGATTTCAAATCGAGCTTCCCGTGTTTATCGAGAGGATAGCCGGTAAAATACGAGGCGACATCGCTTAAAAACCAGTAAAATGAATTTTTTTTATTCGATTCCTGAAACCAGTCCGCGTAGGGACTTTTATAGAAAAAATCTTTGTTTATAATTTTTCCCTGTAGATACAAAAGGCCTTCGTGTAAAAGTGAATGCGGCGCGACAATGACCGGATTCAATCCCCGGTAGGTGTGCGAATAATCGCGCGTCATGTGAAGGCACACCACAAGATGCGGTTTTTTAGCATTGATCCGAGAAATGCGGGCGGGGAGGATGGCGCCGTTTTCTCCGGGATAATCGTACAGGCGGTATTCTGCGTTGGGATCCTTTCGCGCAAGAATTTCTTCGCGATTTTTTGAATCGCCTCTGCTCAGCGAGGTTTCAATCAAAATTTGTTTTGGTTCTTCATCGGTATATCGCCTGAGAATAGTGCGGAATTTTGAAAAATCATTACCTGAAGCGCAATAATCAAGAATTGCCTTAGCTTTTGCGGCGATTTCGTACACAAGCGCATGCTCCCAGAGCCCTTTATGCGATGCGCCTTCCGCAAAAGGCGACAGATAGCGTTTGCTGAGAAGGTCGAATCGGTCGCCGAAGCGTTCAATGTCGGTTGAGCCGATGCCTCCATGTCCCGGATCGAGTACTACCCGGTATACACGCGGCTGTGTATTTTCGAAAAGACCTCCGACTGCCAGAGCTGTGCCGACGATGAATATAGTGGCAATGAATTTCATGTGGTGCATCGTGTGAAGAAATCGCCTATGTTGTAATAAGTACGAAAACAAAGAGGCAGGATACACCCACCTCTTTGAAATTGACCTGCCAGATTGATCCTCAAAGCGTTATTTCGTCTGCTGAGGCTGCTGTTTGCCTTCACCTTTAATGCGGTTTGCGTTGTCCGCGCGATGGGTATCGAGATCGAAGCCGTTTTTCTTCGATACCAGATCGCGTATCACTTTTTCTTCATCGGGATCGCGGAAATCCTTGCGGATCATTTCTTCATTGATGAGATCGTCCATAATTTTGATCGCATAGGTTTTCGCGTTGCGGTAATGATAGATTGCATACATATATTTATGGTTTACTGTTGCTTCGTATGCGTCGTCGGTTTTGCCATAGGCAACGCGAAGGCGCATAGTGTTATCCATGAGCTGCTTGTTCTTATCCGGATCGTAGCGCGTGAGCTTATTGAGCGAGACGATCAGAATGCTTTTCGCGCACACATCGAGCATATCATCGGCATCCTTACGGTACTTTTCCGCCGCTTTACGGAAAAGCTCATTGATCTGATTTTTGTTGTCGAGAAGTATACGCTGGGCGGTGATCACACGCCGCTTATAGTAGTTTTGCAGGCCATCTTTGTATTTTTCATACAGATCGTCGTATTCCTTC
>DYLV01000064.1 GCA_020721925.1 Leptospira biflexa | reverse complement strand
GTTATGCGATCGGCCGAAAGCGAAGCTTCGATTTTCGAAATCGGGAGGTGAGTGGTGCAGAGGATCACTCGGTATTTGTTGGAAAACATCATCATATACGGATCAGCTTCGCCGATTTTTTCTGCAAAGTATTCAGTATGGCCGGAGAAGGGTGTGCCCGATTTTTCAATCAGCGACTTGCTTACCGGAGAAGTGACGATGGCATCGATGAAGCCTTTTTTCCAGAGCTCAATTGCAGTATCGATGTACAGAAGCGATTCTGCGCCGGTCAAAGGGGTACCCGCGCCCGGGGAAGGCAGTGGAAATTCATTGGGTACGTCGATGAGATATCCCAGACGTTTGGAAGCCTGCGCAGGTAAATGTGAAAGCGCTGATGGGGCGATAGGGATGAGAGAATTGAAAAGTTTAGGGTAGCGCGATTCGATGAATTCGGCACGCCCAATGACAATTGGCGAAATGTGAGGTAGACACGAATCAGCCAATGCCTTCGCAATAATTTCAGGCCCGACCCCTGCCGGGTCGCCGAGCGTAATGCCTATTCGCACGCTACGAACGGGCAATAAAATCCTCTGGAATTTTTTTATTCTTTTCGTATTCAGCTTCGAGAAGGTCTTTTGCCGAAGATTTCAGGTCGTTTGAAATGGTGCAGCGGCCTTCCAGAATAACGCCGTTCTGGATGATGAGCTCCGGCGTTTTGATATCGCCCAAAATTTTAGCCGTAGGCATGAGAAGCACCCGGCTGGTGGCATTGATGTTGCCGAGCACCAGCCCTTCGACGATGACGGAAGTGGCATTGATATTTGTCCGGAGTTTTCCCGTGGGTCCCACATAGAGCTGATCGGCCTGGAGATATTTTCCTTCAAAATGCCCGTCGATGCGGAGCGAACCGTTGATGAGGAATTTGCCTGTGAAATAGGAATTGGGACCGATGATGTTGTTTGCAATATCACCGCCGCTTTTCGCAATTGCCATTGTAACCTCTGCGCAGAAAATTTTTGATATTTTCCCCAAAGACAGGAAAATTTGTCAAGGGAAAATATCATTAAGACTTCACATTGACAATCATTCGCTGATACCACTTCGGGGTTGCTAAAAGCACTTCCACGAAACATGCCATCCAGCATCCGGGACAGCGCCGGTAGGCAGCAATATCGCGCTCGTATTTTTCGCCGCTAAAAATTTTCTCAAGCGAATGTTTGGTAATATTGCCGAGAGGGGTACGGCTGCACAGAGATACATCGCCGTTTGGGTCTAAAAATATTTTAAAAACCTTGAAAATACCTGTTAAATAAGGGCAGTATTTGTCCTGACCGCCTTTCACGTATTGCGGGATGCCGTGCAGAAAAGACTTTGATATTGCAATGTGCGGCATGGTTGAGGCAAGCCGGATCACTTCTTCGAGCTTTTCGCTGTAGTGCAGTCTTGGAGCACGGGGATCGGAGCTGTCCTGGTAGAAAAAATTGTTTACCGGCGCGAGCGTCTGAGTCCATCCGAATTTTTGCGAAAGAGCTAATATGTCTGGAACCTGCTCAATATTTGAATCGGATATAACGGTATGCATATTGAGGGTTGAGGATGAATTCATTTCCCGGCGCATTTCGGTGAGCATTGCGATATTTTTTTCAACACGCACGGCCACATCTTTCGCCCCGCGAAGATTATCGGCGGTTTCACCAAATCCATCGAACGAGGTGCCAATGCGAATGTTATTTCGAAGGGCGGCTTCAGCAAAGCGACGGATAACGCTCTCCTGGGCGTAGAGGTTCGAATTGCAGTTGACGCCGAATGGGAATTTATCGGCGACATAATCGAAAATTTCCGGCATGTCCTTTACAAGCGACGGTTCGCCTCCGGAAATGGTAAGCGATGCGATGCGGTGAGGCTTTAATATTTCGAGATATTGCCTTACCTGTTCAAACCGCACTGTAGTGCCACTACCCTGACCCACAATCACTGCATTGCACATGGGGCAGTTCTGATTGCACAGGTTGGTGACATTCAGATTAAGATTGAAAATGAGCGGTTTTCGCCTGATCCATTTGCTAAGATAGATTGTGCCGTATTTGAGAATCTTTCCGGCTTTAGGAGTTTTGAAGATTCGTTTTTTCTGCATTGGTAACCTCTTTTTTTAATAAACCTGCATACATGAGTATCAGCACTCCAATTGCGGACCATACAAACGATCTGAGACGTCGAATAATTCCAACTGAAAATCCGAGCGCAGGGGAATATCCGAGAAGTGAAAGCGCAAGCGAAAACGATCCTTCGCTCGTGCCGATATTTGCTGGCATAAAAAATATCGCACTGGTGAGGAAAAGTCCAAAAATATACACGAAAAGAGCGTGATGGAGGGGAATGTTAACGCCTGCGAAATTGATTATCAGAAATACTTCCAGCACGCCCGAGGCAAGTACGGGGAAATAGTGCATCGCAAGTGACACATAGAAATGGCGCATGGTGTCTCTGCTGGTGAAGATGAGCGCGATTTCCTCATCGAGTGCGCGCACTTTCTCCCATCTGGATGGGGACATTATTTTTGCGACAAGTTGTTCCGGGGAGCGGGTGATAAGGTATTCCACAATACCGGTTCTCTGCCGGATTATCAGGGCAACAAGAAATGAAAGCATGATGATGAAAACCAAGAAGGTTATCGCAATGACGTAAAAAGGGATTTGAAGGATGAAAAATGCGATGAATATGCCCGTGAGTACGAGCAGGACATTGGCCACTGTGTGAATGGTTCTGTCCAGCACCACAGCGGCAAGAGCGGTTTTAACGGGGATGAAATCGCGCACAAAGAGCGCTTTGAGCGGTTCACCTGCCAGTGCGCCAAGTGCATTGATTGCTGCGGTTGCGTCGCCGCCGATGCGTGCGAATACCATTTTTACAAACTGCCCGAAAGTAATTTCCCGGTCCACCAGGACTCGCCATCCATAGGTGAGAAAGATATGATTGAGAAGAAAAATTCCCACAATAAGCCAAAATTTCCATGCCCAGAATTCCCATCCCAGGCGGGAAAGATATTCGATTGTTTCTGCCTGGAATGATCTAAAGAGAACCAGCAGAATGATGATGCCCACGATGATGAATGCTATTTTTATCCGTGTCACAGAAAACCCGCATGCGTATTAAAATTTTATCGCAAAGACGGTCACATCGTCAACGAGAGGGTCATCGAAATGTGCGTGCTCGAGGTGCGATTGTATTACGGAAATAATTTGCGTTGCGTCGGATTTGTGACAGCCGCGTAAAATATCAACCAGTTTGTCTTCGCCTTTGTCGATATCGATATGCCCCAGCGTCTCAAGGAGTCCGTCGGTATAAAGGAGAAGCAGATCGCCGGGCTGGAAAGTGATGACTTTTTCCTCGAATACCGCATTGGGGTCGACGCCAAGAGGCCTTCCCGCAGCTTTCAAACGGATGACTTCGCCGTTGTTGCGGAAAAGTATCTGATCGTTATGCCCGCCGCAGCCATAGGTGATGATTTTATTATGTGTATCGACCAGCAGGTATACCACTGTAATGAACATACCCTGCTCGGAATCCTGATAAATATATCTGTTTGAATTTTGTAAAATATTTCCAGGAAGCGTGCTCACGCGCGATTCTGCTCTGATGATGTTGCGTGCCATTCCCATAAAAATAGCCGCAGGGATGCCCTTGCCCGAAACGTCGGCAATGGCGATTGCGTACTTATTGTCATCGAAAGTGAAAAAATCGTAAAAATCCCCGCCGATTTCCTTTGCCGGTTTTGTGAATGCGGCGAAAGTGTGCCCTTTGAACGATGCGGGAATCTTCGGGAGGATTTTCGCCTGGATTTCCGCCGCGATATCGATTTCGTTTTCGAGGCGCTGCTGCTCAATCAAATGTTTCTGAAACTGAATATTTTCGTGGATGTCGGCAATCTGGTTGCCGATTGTGGAAAGCACCCTAAGGTCAAAGGCATCAAAGGGTTGTCTGTTTTTTTTATCTGCAAGATTGATAATACCAATTATTCGGTTTTTGTAGCGAATAGGCACTGAGATGAATGAACGCGTGCTGTAGGTGCGTTTCGGATCTATATAGGGAAACGACAGCTCTTTTGATATGTCGGTCACGATGAGAGGATCTCCGTTTGTAAACACAATGCCCGATATCGACTTCTGTATGTCGATTTCCATTTCTGCTTCAACCGTTTCAGGAAGGCCTACCTGCGATTTGAGCACGAGCGATTGTTTGTCATCATCGAACAGGATAATTGACGCCTTTTCTGCGCCGAGCGAATGAGATATGGACTGCACGATTGTATGATAGAGCGTTTCGTCCATATTAGAAAAGGAGAGCGATTGAGAGATATCGTATAGCACCGACAATTCATCGATCCGCCGATTGAGTTCAAAGTACAGCTTTCTGTTTGAGATGGCAATGGCGGCTAGTTCGGCCAGATAGTTCATCAATTTAATATCCCACTCGTCGAAGCTTTCGCGCTCAATGGAGTTGATTGCTTCCAAAACGCCGACCATGCGGTTTATCACCCGCATCGGGACTGCGATGATGTTTCGGGTGTAAAAATTGTATTTGTTATCGATCTCCTTGAAAAATCGCGGGTCGTTTTGCGCATCATTGACGATGATTGCTTCACCGGACTGCGCTACAAATCCGGCAATGCCCACACCTTTCGGCAGTCGATCGCCTCGGATTTCTCCGCGCCCCCCCTGGACTATGTTAAAAATGAGATCGTCGGTTTCCTCGTCCACCAGAAGAAGCGAAGCGCCCTCTGCGCCTACCAATTCCTTGGCGATGTCCAATATCACCGTTAAAAGTTCGGGCAGACTCATCGGAGAATTAATTTTCCTGTTGATGAGACTTATCCGGGCAAGATTTATCTGTCTGCGGGTAATGGCAAACCTCCAGTTTATTGTAGCGGTCATTTTTGGCTTTTTATTCTGCACGTCAATATTATTTTTTTGAAAAGCATATGGTGTACATGCTGAACTTTTCAAAACGGGACGGATGGAATTATAAAATCCAGAAATCCCCCTTTTCAGGAGGACAGGTCGTTATTCATCCGTAAGAGATCTGTTTTTTTACCCATCACAACAAGGATATTGTGCGCATGCAGCACAGCTGTCGGAGCAGGATTGAACTCCATTGAACCGCTTTCCCTTTTGATAGCGACGATGATGACACCGTAATCTTTACGGATATTGCTTTCGATTAAATTTTTTCCCACAAGCTTTGAATTTTCTCTGATGAGCACCTCTTCCATGCCCAGACTCATCTCCCGATCCATGTCCATGATTGCCAGGTCGATGAAATCGCCCACTGCAGGACGGATGAGAGCCTGTGCCATTCGTTTTCCACCGATCGTATAGGGAATATCGACACGGGTGGCGCCGGCGCGTTTTAGCTTGATGATGGATGATTCTTCTGAAGCACGCGCTAAAATGAAGATGTCGCTGCGAAGTCCTCGCGCGGTAAGAGTGATGAACACATTGTCGGCGTCGGAGCGAAGCGCGGTAACGATGCCCTTCGCGTGCATGATACCCGCTGCTTTCAGCACGTCTTCCTGTGTTGCGTCAAGCGCAAGAAAAAGAAAGCGCTCTTTTTGTAATTGTTCAATGGAAGCGGGATCATTTTCGATGACAACGAAGGGTATCCCTGCATTTGAAAGCTCCTGGCAAATGAGCCTGCCGATTCTTCCATATCCACAGATGATATAGTGGCCTTTGAGTGATGCAATTTGCTTTTCCACCTTTCTCCTCCCGAAGGTTTTGCTGATTTCGCCTTCAATGAACATGCGGAGCACGGTACCGATTGTATAAGCGCCTATCATGATGCCGGTTGAAATAATGATCATGGTGATGATTCTTCCAATTGTGGATAGCGGGCGGATTTCCGAAAATCCCACTGTGCTGATGGTGATGACGGTCATGTACAAACTTTCAAAGAAGGTCATTCCCTCAATAAAATGATATGAAGTAACGCCGAACGCGAGCACACATAGAAGCATGAAAAAAGCGTTGCGTACATTTTTGTAGTGCATGGGCATCAATCCGGATCGTTATAGCCGCACCCGTCATAGGGGCTTAGATTTCCGCTTCTATCTAAATGTTCGACTTCTTCGTAGTAGGGGAAATCCCGACACATCCGCGGGCGGATTTCGTAAATCGAACAAGTGGGGATGCCTTGTTCATCGCGAGTGAAGTGCTTGCATGTATAGTGGTAGGGTAAATCCTCCTTGGAGTTTTCGTACAGGAACGTAAGCATTGGATAGATAAGATATATTTCCGAAAATTTAGGGTCAACAGAGGGAAGCCTTTTCCATGTTTCGTATGCATTTTTCAGCATCTCTGGATCTTCGGCAAGCCGCACGTCCTGACAGCAGTACCCTCTTCGCTTGCACGTTTTCATCGCATTCCTTAAATAAATAATCTTACTTTTTTAAAATGTATTTGTTGGTGAGGAATTCCTGCTGCATGGGGTTGAGGTCGAATTTCTGACTTGCCTCTTCGATTAGCTTTACGATGTCTGCACCGGGATTGTCCTTTAACTCGAGCCCGATGAAACGAACCGCATCTTCAAGGTTTGATATCCCCATACTATTCCCCCATGCTAATATTATTCACAGTCATAATGCGCGCATAAATTCAGGGCGAAGAACAGAATCATCCCTGTGTTTAAGGATATGTGCAAGAGTACGAAGTACCGCATCCTGTTCTTCCGGGAAATGGGCGCGAATCGGCAAATAGTTCGATGCATGATTGGAGGTGAAAAAACAGGGACGATGTACCTGTATGTGTTGAATCATGAGATGCAACTCTTCGAGTAAACCAAATTTATCTGGAAGTTTGAATTTGCCGGAACGATAGTCGCGATACAGCTCCGTATTCGGTAAAAGCATCACTGTTAGTGCAGAGGCAAAGTCGGGCGACATATCTCCCAGATGCTTCCCCGTGTCGATGGCATGCTCTCGACTTTTCTCGGTTCCTCCTATACCTAACAGCACTGTTTGCGAAAGTAAAATTCCCGCGTTAATAATTTTTTCTGCGGTTTCTTTCTGTTTGTGAGGAAACGCGCCTTTTTTAATTTTTCGCAGTACCTCGACATTTCCGCTTTCGATGCCCTGATACACAATGCCAAGTCCCGCATCGCGAAGCTCTTTGAGCTCACCGGCACTTTTCTTTAAAATTGCTTTCGTATTGCCGTACACTCCGATGCGTGTGATGCGAGGGTTTCTCCGACGAATGTAAGTGATAATTTCAAGCAGATCTTTCGTGGGCAGGATAAGCACATCACCATCGGTGAGAAACGCCTTGGTGAACGGAATACCCCAGGAAGACGCTTCATCGATATCAGCCTTTATTGTTTTCATATCCTTGATGCGGAATTCCCAGCCTTTATAAGTGCCGCAGAACGTGCACTGATTGTGGGAACAGCCCACTGTGACCTGAATAATCATGCTGTGCGCTTCGCTGGGCGGACGTATGATGTTGCCTTCATAATTCATTGAAGAAAATCCTCACAATCGGATATTACAGATTTTTGCGTTCTCCCCTTGGCCAGATGAGCGTGTGAAGCTGGAGGTTTAATCGCACATCAATATCTTCATCAAGAATCATTTCAGAAAGCTTCTCTGCACTCATTTTGCCATTTACCGGAGAAAAATTTATTACAATGCCATTGTGAATAATGCCTTTATGTTTTTCAATAAAATTCTTTGCAAAAAGGAAGTCGGTTTTATCGGCGATGGGAATTTTCAGTTCATCGCCCGATGTGAGTTGCGAGAGATTGTCCATCAGGAAGGAGCTTTCTTCGCCGCTTGAAGGAGTTTTCACGTCGACGATGCGTCGTGCCGGGAGGGGAATTGCTGAAATATCAAAGCTTCCGTTAGTTTCTACCTGTACCAGAAAACCGATTTCGAGAAGGCGTCGAATAAGAACTGATGCGGTCTTTTGCATCAGGGGTTCTCCTCCGGTGACGGTGATATGGTGAAACCTGCCGGCAGATGCGACGATTGTCATGATATCTTCGACGCTCTTTTTTTCCCCATCTTTGCGCGCATAAGGTGTGTCGCACCAGGCACAGTTGAGATTGCAGCCAGCAAGGCGGATGAACAGTGAGGGAAAGCCGGCAAAGGTGGTTTCACCCTGAATTGAGCGGAAAATTTCGCATACCTGTAGATACATGGCTGAAATGTTACCACGCGGTGAGTGCGTGTATTTCACAATGATTCATTGTAACATAATGCATGTCAAAAAATATATAAGGGGACCTTATACATTATCGTAATCGGATATTCCCCTGTACATACAATATTTTGGTAAAACTGTTTTCCTGTATGCCGTATAAAGCGATGAAAGCAGTTTTTAGAGATGCCCATAAAATTACAGATTGAGAAAAAAATCAATGACAAAATACACTGTGCTGAGTGTCTTGCAATATGGAAAAAGATATCGTTCCCGTTTGCCTTGGGAGGCTGCGCGCCGATTCACCGCTTGTGCTTGCGCCCATGGCGGGTTACACCGATTCACCTTTTCGGCGCATCGCCCGCGCGCATGGGGCAGGCTTCACCGTCACCGAGCTGGTGAGCGTGGAAGGCATTGTGCGGGATAATAAAAAAACTAAAAAGCTTTTGTCTTTTACCGACCAGGAACGCCCTATCGGCATCCAGATTTTTGGCAACAATCCAGAAGTGATGGAAGCCGCTGCGCGCATGATAGAAACCATTGGACCGGATTTTATTGACATTAACATGGGATGCTGTTCCCAAAAAATTTGCAGCGGCGGAATGGGCGCGGCGCTTTTACAAGAGCCACGGCATCTTGGAAAAATTGCAGAAAAGATTGTTCGCGCAGTCGATGTACCGGTTTCGGCGAAAATTCGCATCGGCTGGGATTTTTCGAGCCTCAACTATCGTGAAGTAATACGCGCGCTCGAAGATGCCGGTGTTGACTTCATTACCGTGCACGGCCGCACAAGAAGCCAGATGTTTTCTGGCAAATCGGATTGGAATATAATTCTCGAAATCGCAGAATTGTCGCACATCCCCGTCATCGGCAACGGCGATATTACAAGTTATGATGAGGCACTTTTGCGGCTGAAAGAATCGGGTTGTGCGGCAGTGATGATAGGGCGGGGAGCGGTAGGAAATCCGTGGATTTTTTCCCCTGCCATGCCCGATCTGGAAAGTCTCGTTATCCAGATTATTGATCATCTTGATTCGATGATTGGGCATTACGGAGCATACGGTATCATACTCATGCGTAAACATCTCGTAAAATATATCCATGGTTTTCCTTACGCGGCACAGTTTCGCACACGTCTTTTGCAGGCAAAGGATCGAGATGAAATACGGGGGTTGCTTGAGGAGCTTTCAGGGGCTGAAAAAAATATAGTTTGACATCGCGTTCGCATATAATATAATCATCGCATATTTATCATATCGAAACAATCGCAAATGCAAGAGATCAATGTATAATGTGATTCAGCGATTTCGTTGCTTCGTGGGTGAAATTCCATTCTAAGGGGAGGTCGTATGTCATCCGAATTCACAATACTGGTGATTCATGGTCCCAATCTGAATTTTCTGGGTACACGTGAACCTGAAATTTATGGTAAAAATACTCTCGATGATATTAATTCTCTGATCGAAAAAAAAGCGCAGGAATTGAGTCTTTCAATTCGAATTTTTCAATCAAATTCGGAAGGTTCAATCATTGATATTATTCAGCAAAACTGCGATGTATCCGGCATTATTATAAATCCTGGTGCCTATACGCATACTTCTATTGCCATCCGCGACGCAATCGCTTCCACCGGACTTCCCGCCGTTGAAGTCCATCTTTCCAATATTCATGCGCGTGAGGAGTTTCGAAGGAATTCTTTTATTGCACCGGTGTGTGTGGGGCAGATATCGGGGTTTGGTGTGCATTCATATATGTTAGCCCTTGAAGCGATTAAGAGTAACATCTTGGCGCAAATTGACATCCGACGGTAAACAGTGCGAAGTATCATTTCGATGGCCGACAGAGAAGTGTGCGGTGAAATTCAATACCGAAGTCTGAGATAAGAAAAAATCGGCGTTTTCATCCAATCCCTTGTGTTGCAGTCCAATTCTCTTCGTCGATAATAAAGTCCCCGAAAACGGATGGCGCTTCCGTCTGCATAATTTTCAGCATTTCAAGGCATACGCGCCGTATTTCCCACTGGGCGCTTCTGTGAAGTCGCAGGGTGAAAATGAAGCGAAGCTCGCGGAAATTTGCAGAAAACACAATCTGGCTTTCAAGCGCGTTGGGGAGCACAAAGCGCGCATCTTCCTTTTTTGTGCCGAGCTCGCGAAGCGTTCGATACGCAGCGCGTGAATTCTCAATAAAATCGCGAAATACTTTTAATGCGCCATCGTTTTTTTGAATATCGGGTGGAACGATGTAGTGAAATTCATTTTCGTCAACATAGCGCTGGGATTGTTGAGAGAAGCTCGCAAGCCTGTGGCGCACAAGCTGATGAGTGAACGCGCGCGAAGCGCCCTGAATGCGGAATGTTGCACTCGCGTGTTCGAGAATGGAAAGATGTCCGTTTTTTATGCAGTTTCGGATAAAATTTCTTTCGGTGCCGTCACCGATTTTATCGAGCGAAAGATAGCAGGTGCGCCCCGCCTCTTCGATGAGTTTTTCACCGTTGGGAGTAATTGCAAGAAGTGTTACGTGTGGGTGAGTGATTTCCATCTAATGCTCCGGTATGTATCATTGAGTTGACAATTATTGTTCGTATTGTGTATGCTTCCGTCAATGCATTTTTTCAGTATCGAAAGGCACAAAACGAAAGGTATAGGTGTGGCCGCGTTTTTTTTGCGTGATGCACGTGCCGTGAAGCACATTTCCTTCGAGAATATATTGTGTAATCGTACCGTCGGCAAAACGCAGTGCGCAGGTGCCGCTATCCATAATCTTCACCATCCCCCGGTCACAGGAGATGGGGCCTTCATACGTGAGATATTCTTTCCGATGATCGGCGATACGCGTGGTACATACTTCTTTCCCTTCCAGAAACTCTTTCATTGCCGATTCCGATACTCGCCAGGTGATAAGCCCATCGCTCGATTCAATCATCACATCGTAATGCGCTTCTTCACGGGGATAATCTGTGTGATGATGTATTACGAATTTCATATTATTTTAAAATCTAAGTGCATGGTGTCGATATCGGCATTGAGCAACACCGCCCTGAGTTTGTCGCCTATGCGAAACCTTCTGCCGAGGCGCTTGCCCACGATAGTAAAATCGTCTTCATTGACAAGATAATAATCATCGGTGAGCGTCCACAGCGGCACCATCCCTTCAATGGGTCTGTCTATGAGGCTTACATTCATTCCGAGCCTTGAGACGCTCGTTACCACCACATCAAATTGTTCGCCTCTTCTTGAATTCATCAGGCGGCAAGCCTTCAGCTTCACGTAATCGCGTTCTGCCTTCATCTGGACGCGTTCGGCTGACGATGTCTTTTCTCCAATATCATCGAGTGCGCTTACGCTGTAGGGTGGTTTTGTACCATCCAGCAAAGCTTTAATACAGCGATGTACCACCAGGTCCGGGTAGCGACGAATGGGTGAGGTGAAGTGGGTATAATCGCGAAAGCCGAGCCCGAAATGCCCGACCGGTTCACTTCCATAATATGCCTGCATGAATGAGCGGAGAATGATGAGGTTTACCACTTGTTCATATTCTTTACCCATTGCACCATCGATAATGTGCTGAAGTGCAAGTCCTACGGGAGCTTTTGTATCGAACCTGATGCCTATACTTCTAAAAAAGTTAATCAAGGCGGAAAGTTTTTCTTCGCTGATTTTTTCATGGATGCGATACAGCGAGGGCATTCCCGATTCCCGTAAAAGTCTGGATGCCGCTTCGTTAGCGCTCAGCATGCATTCCTCGATGATGCGGTGGCTGATGAGGCGTTTTCCGAATAGAATATCGATAATTTTCCCATGATCGTATATAATTTCCTCATTGGGAATGTTGAGATCCACCCTGCCGCGCTTCATTCGAATTTCTTTAAGTAATAATGTGAGCGCATCGAATTTTTGTAAAATTGTTGTAATTTCACTTCGGTCTTTGCTCTTTACGATAGCATCCGCTTCGCGGTAAGTGAGCCTTCGATTTACCTCAATGATTCCTCGATGAAAACTCATTTCCTGAACTTCGCCTTTTTCGTCGATGAGCAGCTCGGCGCTTAAAGTGAGGCGATCGACACCTGCTTTTAGCGAGCAATATTCATTTGAAAGAATTTCAGGCAGCATCGGCACCACCCGGTCGCCGATATAGTAGCTGTTCCCCCGGATAAGAGCTCCTCTGTCAAGTGGGGATCCTTTTTTCACAAAGCTTGAAACATCGGCAATGTGAACATATAGCCGCTGAAGTTTTCCTTCCTTCTCGAGCGATATGGCATCATCGAAATCCTTCGCGGTTTCCCCGTCGATGGTGATGGTATAAAGATCCCGGTAATCTTTCCTCCCTAACAATTCATTTTGCACAATCGAAGAGATGTTTTGGAGTTCACGATACGACCTGTGCGTATCTGGAAGACCGTGCTTCACTATTATGCGCATGGAATCGTAGCTTTCGTCTTCGGGAGGAAATGCTTCCTGAATTTCGCATTTCTGGCCCAGTGGAGTTGTTTCATTACAAATCGAAACAAAGGCATAATAGCCCGTGTTGATGGAAAACCGGGGTACAGGCGCCCATACGCGAATATTGCCGGGCGTGTCTAAAAGAGTGAGTACAAGCCCATGCGTGTGGGGACGATCGATGCGTGCCAGGTGGCGTTCTTTGCTCCTTGTCTGCACTGCGGTGATGCGTGCATAAAACCGCCCTTTATGATAATCGGCAATTTCAAACATAACCGCATCGCCGTTTTGCGCACTACCAGTATCTTCCTTCCGAATGGGCAATTCATATCCATCGTCAAGCAGCACGCAGGCACTGCCGGAACCAAAATATTTCATCTTCCCCCGACAAATAAATTCTGGATTGATGATAAAGCTGTTTTTCTTTTTTATGAGAAATCCTATCCCATGCAGAGCTGAAAGTAAATTTTCGATATGCGCTCGCGTGCTTAGGCTGTGGCGCATTTTCTTTTTGTGCTGTGTTTTTTTGGAAAGTTGAGTTAAAATTTTTTCTGCTGAAAATCCTTCGCTCTGGTATTTCTTTAAAAGTTCAAGTACTTTATTTGTTGTAGAATTCGAGTGTGTAAATCCTTTTCGGTAATCCCTCATTGCTGTGCGCCTTCCTGATTATCGCCTCCTTCTGTGGATGATTGTTTAGAAGAACGTTCACTATCCATTCTTCTGATTTCGGCAATTTCTTCCCTCTTGCGCGCAATTGCCTCATGATATTGTTTGATGGCATTGCACTTTGCGGTTACAGTGGAGTCCTGCGCCTCAATTGCCTGTACTCCTTCATTGAATTTATTGTATGCGTATTCGCCGAGCTCCTTTTGCGTTTTATAAATGTCGGTTTCGATTTTTTTAATTTCAAGTGCAAGCTTACCGATTTTTGCATACACTTCAGTTTTGTTGACGATTTTTTCGGTGTAGCGAAGAAGAGAATCTCCAGCTTCCTTAAAAAAACTCATGGTGTGCTCCTTTTGATTATTGTATTTTCAGATAATTTCCTGAGCGCCGGGGAGAGGCAAATACTCCAATATCGAGGCTTATTGATTACTGAACTAAAAAGCTTTACTATCTTTTGGAACATTATAAATTATATTGCGATTCGTCAAATACATTTTTATTTTGTGAATAAAATAGGCAGACGAAAATTATGAGGGCATAGTAATCCCATACAAAAGACTGTGTTGGATGAAATTTATTGGTAAAATGCATTCATAACATTTTATTCGAGGAGAATTTCGGGTTTTTCTTGTGGCACTCCCCAGCAAAAGAGCAAAAATTGCATATTATTATGTTCAAAAAGAATACTTGTATATGCGCCAGACCAATAGTTATCGGTAAAACCCTTTGTGAAAATTTCGTCCAGATGAGCTAAATATTTTTTAACCGCTAATACCACAAGAAACGAAACCGAACACTTCCATAACTTCCGAATATCATCAAAAAAATCGCATGCATAACCAGGAATTACAATATGGAGCTGTTTCCAGTTTTCTTTTGGTTGGGTTTGCTGATATTTCACTGTGCCAACAGTGCATTCGGGAGTTTCTTCTCTTTGCACAAAAAGCTCAATAAGCAACCCGATGAGCCGGCTTTTGCTCACCCCGTATTTTTCAGATGCTTCATTTAGCTTTGAGTATGTCCCCCTGTCAATATTGACCGTAGTCTCAAATCGCAACTT
>DYLV01000244.1 GCA_020721925.1 Leptospira biflexa | reverse complement strand
ACTTTGTAGCAAAATCTTCCATTTTTTGAATTTTAAATCGCGCAATCCCTTATGTGTCAAGCGTTTCCAACATTTCGCTCCAGAATCACCACATTTTGGCTTTTAGACATGCTTTGGTATGAAAGACTTACCCCCAATCTTACCCCCCTAAGGCGAGCGATCTCGAGAGGCAAAATTTTCCTTATTTTATGGGGTTTTTCAGATAACGACCATTCCTCGTTATCCTCGAGTCCATCGAGGATCGCATTTTGTTTTTATCGCACGGGATTCCCGATTAGATCGAGAATGACCATGTAAGAACGATCGCTCTCTGTCAGTGCGAGATCTCAGGAGATTTTTGAAACAAGGAATACCATTTTTGCATTTTAAAAGGCTGATAAACATAACTCTGAAATCTCTGCTGTTAAAAGCGTTTTCGCCTTTAACGACTTGAAATGTCCGATAAATGTCCGATAAATGTCCGATATATTTTCAGTTCAATCTGTACGTTCGACCCTTTTTCTCCCCGAATTGCTCCAAAATCCCTTTACTCACCAATTCCTGGAGATCTCTGTACAATGTTTTTTCGGTTACTCTGTCAAAGATTTTACGGGTATCCGAAAGGGTAATTTCCGCTTTTTCTTTCATGGCCGAAACTATCTTCATTTGCCTTTCGTTCAGTCCCATGGCTCTCAAGCGCTCAATACTGTAAAGATCCTTCCGAAGATAAACCGAAAACCCGTCGAACTCCTCTTTGAACACCGGAACCGGGAGACCAGCTTCTTTCATGCTTGTTTCCATTCTCTTTATTCCGGAACCCAGTTCCTCAATCAACCCCGAAAGGTACATCACGTGCACTATGAGAGGATTTCTCGGAACTGAAGGATGCACCTTTTTTAGCTCTTCGAGAGTCATTCCGGCCGGCAGTTCTCCCGGGTTGTAAAACCAAATCCGATCATCGAAGATTTTGATCTGCGTTTGCACGTTCCATTTGAAATAATCTCTGTGTACAAGTGCGTTGAGCACGGCCTCCCTGATGGCCGGTACTGGGTAGTCCCATACCTCTTTACGTTGCATGCTCTCTATTTTGTAGTGCACGTTCATGAATTTTTTTATCGACTCTTCGCCTGCGCCGAACTGCCTGATGATGTTGCCCTCGATCGTGTCGTCGCCGATTATAATGTTCTCGCTCTTGATGCGCACAACGCGAAGTGCTGCGTTCACAAAATTTAATTGCGGGTCTCTTCCGAAAAGAACCAACGCTGCGTTGGTGAGCTTTTCCCCATTCATGAGCTTAAGACTCCTGAGGATGTCCTCGACTGGGGTGTCCGAATCGAAGATCTTCACCCTCTGGATTTTCCTTGCCATTTTCACAAAAAGTTCAACAGATTTCTCGTCTATGTCTTTTATAGAACAGTCATTGACGATTGAGTCCCACGATGTGTCTTTGCGAAAGAACTCCTGCAACTCCTCGCTCTTCATCTCGCGTGTCGTGTTCCCAACGCGCTTGTAATACGTTCCTTCGAGCGAGATAGGAAGGTTGGATCTTCCGACGCTTATCCTCAGGATCTTCAGATCGCTTCCCTTTACGTCTTCAACTTCGATGTCAGGGTGGATTCCGAGCTTACCTATTATCTGCTCCGTGATTTTTTTGTACTCGTCGTTCGAAAGATCTATCCCTTTTTTATCTCCGACATCGGTCACACCAACGACGATGGTTCCGCCTTTGGTGTTGGCGAAGGCGCAAAGGGCTTTAAGCGCGTTTTTTCCGAACTTTTCCTTGTAATCGAGTATTTCGCTTTCGAGCATGGTTACTCCTATCAGAACGTTGAGTTTTTGACGGCTAAATAATCATTGATGTACAACGATTATTTTCCTCAAGATTATAATAGCACACGAAAAATGCAATAACGAAATATTTTTTTACCTTGAGGATCGCATTTTTTGGTCTTTATTGGACGGGATTCCCGATCAGGTCGGAATGACAATTAAAGTGGATCACTTTTAATGGGCGCAGTGGATCAATTTTAGGTTGACTTTTTACATCAACTGAAAATTGCGAAACTTTCATAATACATCTTCTAAAAATATTTTACAAAAGATTCTACTTTTGAGTGTATCGTCATGAGGGAGCAT
>DYLV01000063.1 GCA_020721925.1 Leptospira biflexa | reverse complement strand
AAAGCTGGCAATTAATACGATAATAGTGTAAATATCAGGAGATATATCTTTATATGCAAGGGCGAAGGGTATCAGATTAAATCTAACATAATATATTCAATTCATGCAAGGAATAAGTTGACTTTTTTCGCACAATGTGGTATTATGATTTTCAAATGATAAAATTTATATACATGAACAATGTGAAAAAGGGCAATTACGAATGAATAAAATAACAACATCGGCGGATTACAGGCTGGCGTATTACGGTAGTGAGGTACTGAAAAGGCGTGCTGCTGAAGTTGAAACGATCAATCATGAAATCGTCGAGCTCGTCGATGCGATGTTTGAGGTGATGCACCGTGAGCGGGGCATAGGACTTGCCGCTCCTCAAATTTCCATTTCACAACGTATTATCACAATCGATCTTGGTGTGTATAAAGGGCCGGCGCTTGCCTTGATCAATCCTGTCATTGAGAAAATGTCGGAGAGACTTGTGCCGTACGAAGAGGGGTGTCTTTCTGTGCCGGGTATCATGAAAGAAATTATTCGACCTGATGCTACTCTTGTAAGGGGGTATAATACCGACGGCAAAGAAATCCGCTTTGAAGCCGATCACCTTCTTGCACGAGTCATTCAGCATGAAATCGATCATCTGGAAGGTATTCTTTTTATCGACAGGCTTGAAGAACACGTACGCAAAGAGCTCACACCTGAATTGAAAAAAATAAAGAAACTCAACCGGAAATGAAAATTGGATTTTTCGGTACGCCGGAAATCGGGGCATATTGCATAGAGGAACTCGCACGGGAATTTGAAGTTCTCTTTGCAGTGACCGGCGAGGATAAGCCGGTGGGGCGACACCAGCGAATTCAATCCCCTCCGGTCTCACGTAAGGCACAGGAACTGGGCATACCAGTGCTTCAGCCTTCATTGCTTCGAGACGAAAGCTTCATCAAACAAATCGCAGCCTTTGAGGCTGATCTGTTTGTTGTAGTTGCATACGGGAAAATAATTCCAGGGGAAGTATTTGAACTTCCGAAATATAAAACTATAAACCTTCATCCTTCGCTTCTTCCGAAATACCGTGGTGCCGCACCGATCGAATGGGCTATCATCAACGGAGAGAATGAAACCGGCATCACGGTTCAGCGCATCAACGAAAAGCTCGATGCGGGGGATGTACTGGCGCAGGAAAGAATTGTAATTGGAAGAGATATGACGGCGGGAGATCTATATGAACTCATAAAGCCAGCGGGTTCCTCGTTTCTGGTGAAGACTATACGGGAGATCGAACGGAGTGAAATTTTTCCCAGAAAGCAAAACGAGAGCGAAGCCACGTACTGCGGGAAAATAGATCGCGAAACTTCGAAAATCGAATGGGGAAAATCAGCTGTTGTAATCAGAAATCTGATTCGCGGCATGAACCCAAAACCGGTCGCATGGACCATGTTCAGGGGAAAAATTATACGGATATGGGCTGCTGAAGTATTCGAAGGCGCAGTTGCCCTTGGAACTGGAGAGCTTGGTGTGCACCAGAAAAAAAGGCTGCTTGTGGGTACAGGCTGTGGTATCCTTGAAATCGTGGAAATACAGCCTGAAACGAAGAAGCCCATGAAAGGGGCGGATTTTATAAATGGGTATCGCATCAAAGAGGGGGAGATGTTCGTTTGAGGCGCTACATTGAGCTCTTTGAATCAGGAGAACTTGAAAGACGTGCAGGGGAGCTAATAAAAATTATACGCGAATGTACGCTTTGCCCGCACCGCTGTCGGGTTGATAGAATCGCCGGGGAAAAAGGGAAATGCAGAAGCGGGCTTTTGCCCAGAGTAGCTTCGTATCATGCCCATTTTGGAGAAGAATCCTGCCTTGTAGGTTGCGGGGGTTCGGGTACTATTTTTTTCAGCAATTGCAATCTCTCATGCGTCTTTTGCCAGAATTACGATATCTCACAGCTTGGCATTGGTGAAGAGATACGCGTTGAAGAGCTTGCGCACATGATGTGTGCGCTTCAGCAGAAAGGCTGTGAAAATATAAATTTTGTGTCTCCGACTCACTTCGTCCATGCAATTGTTAAAGCCCTGTGCATTGCTGTTCCCCGCGGCCTTACTCTGCCTTTGGTGTACAACAGCGGTGGATACGATTCGGTTGATACATTAATGCTTCTTGAAGGAATTTTCGATATTTACATGCCAGATTTTAAATATTTCAATGCAGACATTGCCATGCGGCTTTCCAAAGCGCCTGATTATCCTTCCGTGGCGATGCGTGCGCTTGAAGAGATGCACCGCCAGGTGGGCGATCTTGTGATGAATGGGAAAGGAATTGCCGAACGAGGGCTTTTAGTGCGACATCTGGTGCTTCCTCACGACTGTGCAGGTAGCGCAGGGGTTATGCACTTTCTTGCGGGCATATCACGCCACACCTATGTGAACATCATGGATCAATATCGCCCTGAATATAGAGCGCGAGAATACCCCGATCTTAAAAGACGACCCACGCTTGAAGAATACGATGTGGCGGTTGAAGCGGCACAAAAAGCGGGGTTGTACCGCTTCGATTCTCGATTCAGATGGTGATAGTTATTGCTGTTTCGATTTAAGCCGTATTTCTCCAAGTTCTTCCTGAAGCTTTTTATCGGAGCGCACTTTTTCCTCGAAACTCTGATATTGCTCCAGCGAGTAACCGTATTTTTTTGCCACTTTCTCTTTCGCTTCAGGGGTGAGGTCCGTCGTCGCAATTTCATCTTCGATCTTTAGAAAATCCTGTGGAGTCATTTCCCTGCTCGTCATTTTGCATGAACCCACAGACAGTGCAATCGCAATTATGATCGCAAGAAAAGATAAGTACCTCATAAGTCCTCCTTTGCAATGGATAAAAGCTGTGCGATGATATACCGCAAATTGTTTCATGCATGAGCTAGACGTGGCCCCGGCATTCATCGCAGTTATGATGGTATCATAACTGTCGGTGGGATGTCAAGAGTAAAAAAGGGCAGGGCAATATTAGTGCGGCGTTTGGGATGGTTCAATTTTCCGAACGGATTCTTTAATCAGTTCCATTTTTTTGTGGAAGAAATTATAGCGGTCTTTGGGCGATTGGCCGGAAATGATGATGGCCGCCTTGTCGCCGAATTTTATGGCATAGGATTCCCGCACCCGGTTTTTGGGATCGCGCGCCAGTATCCAGTGGTAATCAAATTCCCTCAATTGACCGGATGCGCTTTTTACGATTTTACTGCCAAGCTTGTTGTGCCAGGCGGCGGAATGCGCATGGAGCGAGGTGCCATTGGGCAATGTGTCGGTGGATATATAGAGCGATACGGAACCATCGCGGCTTCGATACGCTTTCGATATCTTCCTTTCTGAGAGATATTCGTCGATCGGTTCTTCGATCCAGGCGCCGGGGAGTCTCATGCGGATGCCGGGCGGTTCAATCAGCACCTCAGTTTTTTCTGTGTTGATGAATTTTCCCCCTTCATCGAGTTTCCAATCCTTTTTTGCCGCAGAGAACGCTAACTTTTTTACTGCTTTTCTGTCGATTTCTTCGAAATTTATTTCCGTCATAACCCAGTCCGCCACCTCTACTCGAGATTGTCTATCGAGAAGTTCGGCAATTCTGTCGGAATCCTCGGAGGTAAATAGTGATCCCACGGAAAATCCATTCTGACGATAAAATACGGCAAGCGAGCGCACTTTGGCCATGAGGGAGCGGATTTCTTTTCTGAGATAGTTCTTTACGGTAAATTCGTGCCTGATCTTTGCTGAATCGAAATCGGCAATGAGTGGTATGAGCCTGCCCTGACGGATTGCCCGTGCGCGGGTATGTTCATCGGTGGAATCATGAGGAGATTCAACGGCTCGATATTCCTCTGCGTATCGTTTGAGTGCCGTATCGGCATAAACCAGTGTTGAATAATACGAAGCATACTCCCGCAGGGTCATGATGAGCTGATCCATATCAAATTGGGCAATGCCTGCATCAAGTTTTGAATTTTTTCCATGGCGCTTTTTTGCGAGTTCGTTCATGCGCGACTGATAGGAAGCCAGAGCAGTGTTAATATCGCGCTGGGTTCGCTGGGCAGTTTCGGCAAGTTGGGTTCGGTATTTTTTAAGCTTGTTTATATCTTTATCGGCGAGCGACTGAAAAAGAGAATTTTCTGGAAATTTGATTTGCTGTAATATCGCAAGAACTTTGGAAGATTTTTTCACTCCGACGACGAATTTAAGATGAAGCTCGGGGTTGTCGAATAATGCGATGGGAATGCTTTTTTCGGAAAGAGATCGAAGAAAATTCATATAGCCGACTATGCGTTCGGTGAAATATCGATGGTTATCGAGTAATCTTTTCGGATCGACGGACCGTGATTTCGATGCCCATTCAAGGAAGGTAATCGATTTTTCAATATATGAGGAGGCGAAGTTCCTCAACTCCGAGATTTTTTCCTGCGCTTCTAAAATTTCGGACGATGCAGCGCATTCAGTCTTTTTGCATGATTCAATTGCCTTTTCTGATGCACGCAAACAATGCGCTGCCGTTTCATCCAGTGCCGCGGTTGCTTTTTCAAAAAATTCCCTGTTTTCGTTTCCGGCGATTCCGGAAAGGAGTTTTCTTCGGCGGGTGTCAAGCGCACCTAAAATTTTACCTGGCGCAGGGATGGCAAATATTTCTGCAGATTTTGTGAAATTTCTGCTCTGCAGCTTTCCCTCCAATTCTGTAATCGCTTTTTCGGATTCTGCATCGAAAACGATTTTATCGAGAGAAGCAATATTACGGAGGTAGTAGCGCGCCTTTTCGACACTGGAGGAGGTTCCGGCATTATCAAGATACTGCCGAACCTCGTCAATGAGTGAAACGGCATGGGTAAAGTTGTCGGAAAATCTTTTCCATGTACCGCTTTTTTGAAGCGCCGCACTGTATTCTGTGGGTTCTTCAATTTCCAGATATTTTTCTGCTGCTTTCTGGCGGATGAGTGCGGAAAGATTCGGTATTTCAATTGTATCACCTTGTTTTTTCCCTCGCGCAATAATGTCCTGCTCGATTGCTTCCGCTATTTTCCGATAAAGGGGATCAAATTGTTCCATAATACTTCCAATGGTCAGTTCAAGCGCTAAAAGGTCAGCTTCTTCAGCAGAAAGGGTAGGTGCGAAAAGGTTTTGCGGTGAAGATGTTTCGTCGCCCTTTGCATCCTCAAAAAATACATGTTTCAGGGTATCGTTCAATACACTTTTGGACTTCGTTCTCGATGATTCCCTACCGGCGCGTTCCGTGATAATTTCGAAAAATCGAAGCGAATAAATAGGTAGAAGAGATTGATGGATGTTTGAACGGATTGATTCGATAGTTAACGGCGTCCCTTCCACCGTGGTATTTTTTTTCAATACCTCTATGGTTTCCCGGCAGCGTGCACTGTCCTTATCAAAGAGGGTAGATAAGCCGGTATCAAATTGGCTTTTTTTTTGGCGTTCAAGTCCCTTTTTCTTGCTTTCGAGCTCATCGAGCCTGAGAGTCCACCAATAGATGCGCTGGGCGAAGAATGCCTCAGCGGAATTTAGAATGATGAAGAGAAAAAGAAGTATTCCAAACGCTTTTTTCATAATCGCATGCATTTCTCCCGCGGCATTTTTTACCAAACTTTTTGCCAGGGGAATGACAATAAAGCAGTGCAACAGCTACTTTTATTATCGGCAATGATTCATATTTTATAAGGTAATCTCTACAAGCTTTTGTCACAGGATGTGTGCGTGGCAGGATAAAATAAAGATAAAACGACTCTCTCTTATCTCATTCAATACGATAAAAGCGGTTTTTAAAAGTGCCCATCACTCGACGGGCGCTATGCAGAGTAATTACTTACGAAAGCTTTATATGACAAAATGCACGGTTTTTCTGCACAATGGATAGAATTCAACGCGACGTCAAAGAAACTACTACGGTGATAACTTTCTCAGAACTTCCCTTTCGCGGTCAGTAAAGACTTTCACCTGATAATCGTTTACCTCTTTTGCGATCTCTTTTCCGATATAGGTAATCTTGCGGCAGAAGGGACTTTTCTCGTAATCGTCAACCCAGAGCACGATCGTTGTGGAAGAAAAATTCCATAGAATTGCTCCGCGGTTATTTTTAAGTGTTTCTCCGGTATAGGGGCCGTATTTTTCCTCGATTTTTTTCTTCACCTCTTCCATAGGAAGGTACGGGAAACGGACGAGCACGAAATACAGTTTTGCTTCGCCTGCTTCCGATTTTTGTGATGGCTGTTCGGGGCTCTTCTTCTCAGTATCAATTGTTTTTTTTGCCCCACTATCTTCCGGTGTTGTTTCCTTATAAAAAAAGCCGTACCGATACTCAATGTCGCCATCCTTTGAAACGATGATCCTCTTTTCGTCCACAAAGGTGATTTTTCCCTCGACTTTTTCCTTTGCCGCGGAAAGCGCCGTACCCCACTGAAGCTGGCCATAGCCGTTTGGCCCTCCGCTTTTCGCTCCGCCCTCTGCGCTTTTTTGTTCCTGTTGTGAGAGTGCGGGGCCTGCGAAAAGCCCCAGAACAAGCAACGGTAATAATACGATGTTCTTTTTCATGGTATTATCTCAATTAATTTTAATTGTGGGCTCCTCGTACAAAATTGCAATGAAAGGGAGCGCTGGAAAAGCCTTTTGACAAATATTACCCTTCCATGAATTTGTCTTCGGATTTAATTATCGGTAAATATAATCATAAAGCGGATAATTTTACCCGGAAGGGTATGAAAAATATAGTTGAATTTATTATGACCCCGTAATTAATAGCACCATTTATCACAAAAAGAGTGGGATCAGGTGTATTCTGACCTCTTTTTTGGGCATTATGTGTAATTTGCCAAAGGGGCAGGTAATGAATGCTGAATTACAATATACCATGGGGATTGATGTGAAACGGGCTTTCGTCATCGTGGTGCTTGGTATTTTTCTCTTCAGTTGCGGGGGGCAGAATAGAAGGTCTTTTAGGGAACCGGTGAAAATCAATCGCAATGGAGAAAAAATTGAGGGGCGTGCATTGTATATCGAGGAAGTGCGTTTTTCCGCGGGTACAAGCGATCCTTTAAGCGTGAAATATTTTAAAAAGAGCGCGCGGGGAGATGTGCTGTGCAAAGAGAACCGCTTTTCATATAAAGATGGTATAGTCACAAGAGCTGATTATTATATTTATTTAAAAAGCGCTAAAACGAAGGTAGGGAAGAAGATTTTCTATTTGGAGGGTTTGAAACCGATCAAATATGAATATTACGCAATAGCTGACCTTTATGATCGAAACATCAATCTTTCGGGAATCGATATGTATTCGTATTCCGCAAATGAAATGCTCGATTTTAGAAGGGTGATTGAGTACGCCCATGATACCACCACGGGGACGAGAGTTCAGATAAGCCAATATGTGATAAAATATGATCATGATAAGCCTATTTCGGTGAAAGCCTGGCTTCTGGATGTGGCGACAAAAAACATAATTGTGCAGGAAGAAACCAATGCGAAAGTGATTGCGGAAATGATAAAAAATATTGAAAAAAGCTTGCTCGACCGCGCGCAGGGAGTTATGTACCTTGAGAATGATTGTAAATAATTGCAACGGGGCATTTGCTCCAAACTGTATTGAAGTTGTATGAGCATGCTCCTTATCCTGAGGTAAGCGAAGAAATGAACGAATGATATGTGCGCTCATTCGGGAAATTCATCGTACACTCAGAACGATAAAAAAAGTTTTTAGGAGAGATTTCAATGGCAAATCTTAAAGCAGTGAACAGCGCAAATTTTAAAAGCGAGGTGCTTGATGCCGGAGGCACGGTGCTTGTGGATTTCTGGGCTCCCTGGTGCGGGCCATGCCGGATGCAGACTCCCATTCTTGAAAAACTTGCGCAGTCTGGAATCAACGTAAAAATTGTGAAGGTCAATACCGATGAAAATGGTGATATTGCACATAGCTATGGGATAAATTCCATTCCTACACTCATCATTTTTAAAAACGGTCAGGAAGTTGAGCGGATGGTTGGCGTGCAGCCCGAAAACGTTCTTAAATCAAAACTTTCATAATATGCGGGCGGTAGTCCAGCGCGTATTGCGTGCCACGATTGTCATCGACGATGCAGTTGTTGCTTCAATAGGGCATGGGCTCGCGGTTTTAGTCGGTTTCTGTAAGGATGATGAATCCCATGACCTCGAGTATATTGCACGAAAATTGCGTACCCTCAGAGTGTTTTCCGATGAAGAAGGGAAGATGAATCGCGCACTTGCAGAGGCGAAGGGAGAATTGCTGGTGGTGCCGCAGTTCACGCTCTATGGCGATGCAAGGAAGGGATGTCGGCCTTCGTACTCTGACGCGATGGAACCGGAAACTGCAAAACGTAAATTCGACGAATTTGTCGGTCTTTGCAGTGCTGAGGGACTTAGTGTGCAACATGGTATCTTCGGAGCCCATATGCAGTTCGAACTTGTAAATGATGGGCCTGTAACCATTCTCCTTGACAGCAAGCCCTGTTTTAGCGGGATCACCCCTGTACGTATATAGCCTCAATGAACAATAGAATTATGTAACTGTGCAAATAGATGGGGATATCATCACAACAATTCTGGAGCGAAAAATATGAAGGTTACGGTTGTGGGAAGCGGATACGTGGGACTTGTGACGGGGACATGCTTCGCCGATATGGGCAATGACGTGTGGTGTGTCGACATCGATCAGAAAAAAATTGATAACCTAAAAAAAGGCATTATTCCAATTTATGAACCGGGGCTCGAAGAGATGGTAAAGCGCAATGTCGAAGAAGGGCGCCTGCGTTTTACTACGTCCCTCAAAGAAGCTCTGGCGGATACACTCTTTGTCTTCATTGCGGTGGGGACACCTCCCGGTGAGGACGGTTCTGCGGATCTACAATATGTGCTTGCTGTTGCGGAGGATATCGGCAAAAACATGGAGCGCTACCTGATTGTAGTGAATAAATCTACTGTGCCGGTTGGAACCGCCGACCGTGTCAGAGAAACAATACAAACACAACTTGTCAAACGAGGCAGGGGAGATCTTGAATTCGACGTGGTCTCTAATCCGGAATTTTTAAAAGAAGGTAGCGCAATCGAAGATTTTCTACGGGCCGACAGAGTAATCATTGGAACCGACAATGTTCGCACTGCGGAGCTCATGAAGGAATTGTATGATCCATTCCAGCGTAAAGGGGAGAAAATCCTGGTGATGGATATCCGCTCGGCTGAGCTTTCGAAATATGCGGCGAATGCAATGCTTGCGACGAGGATCAGCTTTATGAATGAAATCGCCGCGCTTTGTGAAGCATGCAGGGCCGATATAGAGAAAGTTCGTGAAGGAATTGGTTCGGATTCGCGGATCGGCAGATCGTTCCTTTTTGCTGGTATTGGCTATGGCGGTTCGTGTTTCCCGAAAGACGTACGCGCAATAATTCAAATTCAGAAGGAATATGGGCTTTTGCCGAAAATACTCCCCGCCGTGGAGGAAACGAACAAACAGCAAAGGGTGCGCTTTGTTGAAAAAGTCATACGAGTCCTCGGGGACGATCTTAAAGGCAAAGTTCTTGCGGTATGGGGTTTGGCATTTAAACCTCAGACGGATGACATGCGGGAAGCTCCCTCAGTTGACATCATCCGCGATCTGCACTCCAGAGGTGCCCGCTTTCAGGCATATGATCCTGTTGCCGTTCACACCGCCCGTGCAGTGCTGGGGAATGATGGTATTGTGTACGCAACGGGATATTATGAGGCACTTAAAAATGCCGATGCACTTCTATTGCTGACCGAATGGCATCAGTTCCGCAAGCCAGATTTTGAGAGAATGAAAAGCCTCATGAAAGCATATATCATTTTTGACGGCAGAAATCAATATAATCCAATTAAAATCAGGGAAGCGGGTTTTTCATATTACTGTATGGGAAGGCCATAGCAGTATTGTGCTTGACAGGTCTTTCGTAGTATGATAGGGGTACGGGTGTATTGCAGGCTGAGATTTTAGATGGCATTGAAGGATTTCAGCAGCTGCTGGTTTTGGCAGGAAATCGGTTGTACGCGCGGGGATGGAAATCCCCTTTGGAAGCAGGTTATTCGATTGGGTTTTTTTGGAAAGGGGAAAAAGGCAGTAGCGTTTTGAGTCAAGATGTAGTGTGGGCGAAACCTGCGATATGGATATAAAATCCGAAACAAAGTCAATTGTAAAAACAATCAGGATGCTTGAAGGCGTTCTAAAGACCACGCCAAACGCGGTTCAGCGGGGACGTGTAAAAAGGGAGATTGATCAGCTTAGAAAAAAGCTTGCGGAACTGTATCCCGGTGAAGATATACAAGCAATCGAAGAATCTGTTGAAAGGGATTTTTTAGCCAGGCCGATTGAAGAGCCGAAGGATTTCAGCGAATTTGAAACGCTTAAGAATATTGAAATACAGCAGTTTTCTCCCTATAAAGACGATCGCGAGATAAATGAAGCGGCAAGCATTCTTATGTATTTTGAAGAAAAGCTGTGGGGGGGCATATCCGACCAGCATACAAAGCTCGATTTTTCAAACGCGAGTGAAAGAGATACCCTCTATCGAAAGCTCGACCAGTGCGACAGATCGTTTAAAATTTTTCGCCAGACACTGGAAGATATTGAAAAAACCAAGTCTGGAGAGTACGTCAGTCAGCTTAACCTTATGCGGGCAAAGCAGGCAAGAGTGCTTCTCTTCGATATTCACGATTTTTTTAAGTCGGTAAACAAGTTTCTTACACACCTCATCTCCGAAACAGAATACGGCGGTTCGATGATTCTCAATCCGAACGAGATGATGGTGTATGCGGATTATGAAAAATATTCTACCTTCCAGGGAAAGACCGTGTTAGCGTCCTTAAAGTATCTGAAGCAATTTGCAGCAGAAGCGCTTCAGGTAATCAAAGTCCCGGAAATAAAGAAAGCCGAAGGTGTTGAATAATTCATTTCTTCTTGCCTGTTCGGAGAATTTGGCACAATGAAGGAATTGTGATTTTTTATTGACGTGAAGCCTGCCGGAAAGGAAAATAATGAAAAAATCGTCGGAGTGTCGTTATGTTGAGAGGAACAAATATTCTTGAGAACCGGTTTGTAGAGATTATCGAGGAGAATCATCAGACTATTTCTGAACAGTTTATGAATGACCTTTTGAAAAATCCTGAAACCGTTGCGTATCGGAATGCTGACAGACAAAAAATATATGAGGGAGCAGACCGCATCTACAGGGAGCTGTCAAAGTGGATAGTAAAGCAGTATGCAAAATCCGAAATTGCCGCGTCCTATCGAAAAGTGGGACAGCAGTGGTTCGATCAGGGCATTCCTTTTTCTCAGGCTCAGAAAGCTTTGGTGCTTCAACGGCGGCATCTGTGGCTGTTCATCCTCGATAAACTCTATTACGATGCTTCGTTGTACAAGGAAGCATTGGATTTGAACAACAGGGTAGTGCTGTATTTTGACCGGGCAATATACGCTATGCTTGAGGGATACGAATCGAGAATCTATAAAAAATGGTAATGACATGATATATATCGATATCAGCAGGAAAAAAATTCATAAGGGAACGATTTCGGCATCTTCGGGAGAAGCAGATCCGCAAAACTCGGCGCAGAACCTTGTAAAGCTTTCGGGGATATGGTGTACGAAAAAGCATAACTCGATTGCAATGGATTATGTCATTATCGACTATGGTGATATCGTTCCAGTAAATTTCATCGATGTCGCGCCGTCTCCTACCGGCGTGGAAACATTTCCCGAATCTTTCAGAATCGAAGGGAGCAATGACGGCATCACATGGGGAACCATCCATTACGAACGTGATTGCGGCTCACAACAGGCTGAGCCTTTTCGCGTGGAATTTCCTCTTACTTTTTTCAGATACCTGAAGCTGCTCATTATACGCCCGAAAAATATTAATAAAAAATTTTATTCCGAAATTGGCGCTCTTTCAGCGGGTATTGCCGGTTTTAAAGCTATTACCGCAAGCAGTTCTTCTTCGTACCAGCATGATATATTAAAAATAGTTGATAACATCGACCATACGTATTGGGAGTCTGACCTCGATTCGAAGCATGAAGTCGAAAAGATAGATATCGATCTGGGGAATATCTATCATGTCAACAGAATCATTTTGAAGGCAGCGCCTCTTGCGGATCACTGTTTTCCAGAAAATTTCTTTCTCGAACTCAGTACGGATTTGAATATCTGGCAGACTGTACTTTCGGAAAGAGCGTTTTTTGCAGAGCCTGGTGGCAATTATTTCTGGGAAATTGCTGCCACCCCCGCGCGATACCTCAGGCTCGAAATGGAGAAAAAAAAGACGGGGGTGGCCAACATCCCGCTTCGTATCGCATCAATAGAAGTGGCCGCGGCACATGTGAATCCATATCATACGCATAATATCGGTAATATTACCCCATACGCATCGGTTTTCAGTGCGGGCATCGTGCGGCTTGCTCACGATGGCGAAGATGCAATGGGGACGGCAGTGCAGGGGAACGATCACCGTCTCAGGGACGCATCCGTTATTTTTAAAGGCATTGTGCGTCTTGCAAATCATGGAGAAGAGGGAGAAGGGCTTGCCGTGCAGGCTTCGGATCCGCGCATACAGCCGGCATCTGAGGTGCGTGAGGGAATTGTACGGCTTGCTTATGATCGCGAAAACAAAGCAGGTGCGGTGGTACAGGGGGATGACTCCCGGCTGCAGGAGGCTACAACGCAAAGTTACGGCATAGTGAAACTCTGTCCGGATAATGTGTACTCTGAAAATGCCGTGGTCGTAGGGAACGATTCTCGTCTAAAAAAGGCTACGACCACCGCATCTGGAATCTGCAGACTAGCAGAAAACGGCGAAAACGCACCGGAATGCGTAGTGCAAGGTAACGATCGGCGCCTTCGCGATGCTACAACCCTGTATAAGGGGATTGTAGAGCTCGCAGAGGATGGGGAAGACCGCGAGGGTGTGGTGGTGCAGGGAAACGATCGGCGAATAAAAGATGCGACGACTCTATCCAGAGGTATTGTGGAACTTGCGGAAGATGGAGAAGACCGGGAGGGCGTGGCGGTACAGGGGAATGATCGCCGGCTGAAAGATGCGACCACTACTTCAAAGGGGATTGTGGAGCTTGCGGAGGATGGAGAAGACCGCGAAGGCGTGGCGGTGCAGGGGAATGACCGCCGGCTGAAAGATGCGACCACCACTTCAAAGGGGATTGTGGAGCTTGCGGAGGATGGAGAAGACCGCGAAGGCGTGGCGGTGCAGGGGAATGACCGCCGGCTGAAAGATGCGACTGAGCTGGCAAAAGGGATATTGCGTTTTGCGCGTGATGGAGAATCGGCGCCGCATGCGGCCGTGCAGGGAAATGATCGCAGATTGAAAGATGCCACCACCACTTCAAAGGGTATTGTGGAGATGGCAGAAGATGGAGAGGATCGAGAAGGTGTGGTGGTACAGGGAAATGATCGCAGGTTGAAAGATGCGACGACTTCAAATAAGGGGATTGTGGAGCTTGCGGAAGATGGAGAAGAGAGGGAATGTGTGGCCGTGCAGGGGAATGACCGCAGGCTTAAGGAAGCCGACACGCGGCGGCATGGGATTGTTCGTTTTGCCGATGATGGTGAATCATCTCCGCTGGCAGCGGTGCAGGGAAACGACCGCCGGTTGAAAGATGCCACCACCTCAGTGAAAGGCATTGTGGAGCTTGCAGAGGATGGAGAGGACAGGGAAGGAGTGGTGGTGCAGGGAAGCGATCGTCGTTTGAAAGAAGCAACGACATCGACGAAAGGCATTGTGGAGCTTGCGGAAGATGGAGAGGACAGGGAAGGAGTGGCCGTGCAGGGGAATGACCGCAGGCTCAGAGCTGCTACGACGGAAAATTTGGGTATTGTGAGGCTTGCGAAAAGCGGTGAAAAACGTGAGGGTCTTGTGGTTCAGGCAAGCGATGAGCGGCTTTATGATCCGCGACAGCCGTTACCGCACCAACACGATTATGCTCGCTCACGTCATGACCATAATTCGCACACAGGTACGCTTTCTATTATTGCGCAAAAAGAAAATCCATACAGCGGAATACTTCCCCCTCCCGATGCAATGGCAGTGGTATATGCACGAAATGAATCGAAACATCCGGGCGCTGCTGGCGTGGTGGGTGTGGTATCGTCGTATTCCGATGAAAAGAAAATTCATCAATACGGCATTCTGGGACACGGTCAGTTTGTGGGCGTACGGGGCCAATCGTCTGGATACGAAGAAGGCGATGACAAAGGATGCGGGGTGCTGGGCGTTTCGCGATTTGCCCCGGGAGGTGTTTTTGTCAGCGAACATTCATTTTCTCTTGTGGCCGATGGTTTTGGTGTCATAGATGAATTTGATTCTTCATGCAAGTTGAAAGGAAATGGAGACGCCCTGCTGGTAAAGGGACAATCTGAATTTCATGGACGGATACATATCCATCAAGAGGGGGATTTCCCCGCAGGTATTGTCGAACTTTTCGAAGTGGATGATGAGGAAT